>NZ_JBFBBQ010000007.1:0-213630 GCF_040682775.1 Amycolatopsis sp. NPDC051106
CCCTGTGGTCCCCCGCGTCCCCCGGGGGCGTGCGGTGCTTCCACCCCACCGAAGGCCGCCTTGGGTGCGTTGAACGCAACCAAGGCCACATTGGGGCGTTCGGCGACCGGAAGCGGCCGCTGGGCACCCTTGCGGAACTACGGCGATCACGGCCGGAGTAACTTGGAAGGGTGTTCCCCGAGCATCGTCCCCGCAGGCTCCGCACCACGCCCGCTATGCGCCGGCTGGTCGGTGAAACGACGCTGCGGCCGCGCCAGCTGATCCTCCCGATGTTCGTCGCCGAGGGCCTCGACCAGCCGAAGGCGATCTCGAGCATGCCGGGCGTCGTCCAGCACACCCGCGACACGCTGCGCAAGGCCGCCGTCGACGCGGTCAACGCCGGGGTCGGCGGGCTCATGCTCTTCGGCATCCCCGAGACGCGGGACGCCGAGGGCTCCGGCGCGGTCGACGAGAACGGCATCCTCAACGTCGCCCTGCGCGACCTGCGGCACGAGCTCGGTGACGCCACCGTGCTGATGGCCGACACCTGCCTCGACGAGTTCACCGACCACGGCCACTGCGGCGTCCTCGACGCCGACGGCGGGGTCGACAACGACGCCACCCTGCGCATCTACGCCGAGATGGCCGTCGCGCAGGCCGAAGCCGGGGCGCACGTGCTCGGGCCGTCCGGGATGATGGACGGCCAGATCGGTGTCATCCGCCGCGCGCTCGACGAGGCCGGGCACCGCGACAAGGCGATCCTCGCCTACTCCGCGAAGTACGCCAGCGCGTTCTACGGCCCCTTCCGCGAGGCCGTCGACTCGCAGCTCAAGGGCGACCGCAAGACCTACCAGCAGGACCCGGGCAACGGCCGCGAGGCGCTGCGCGAGATCGAGCTGGACCTCGCCGAGGGCGCGGACATGATCATGGTCAAGCCCGCACTGTCCTATTTGGACGTCATCAAGGCGGCCGCGGACATCTCCCCGGTGCCGGTGGCGGCGTACAACATCTCGGGCGAGTACGCGATGGTCGAGGCGGCCGCGGCGAACGGCTGGCTGGACCGCGAGCGCACGGTCCTCGAGGTGCTGACGTCGATCCGCCGCGCGGGCGCCGACATGATCCTCACGTACTGGGCCGCCGAGGCCGCTGCCTGGCTGGACTGACCGGCTAGAGTCTCGCGCGTGGCGGACAGTAATCCCGAAAAAGCTGACACCGAAGACCTCTCGGGCCTCACCGACGACGAACGGCGTAAACAAGGTCGTTCGCCGGACCCGGTGCTGCCGGGCCAGAAGGCGCCGAAGGCGAACCCGCCGCGGCCCGTGGCGATCTCGTTCTGGCTGTGGCTCGCCGGCGGCGTGGTACTGATCCTCAGCTACGTCCAGCTGCTGACCAGCAAGTCCGCGGTCATCGACCAGTACGTCAAGGGCACGACGGACCCGAAGTACACGCCACAGATGATCGCGGACGGCGTCACGGCGCTGCTGTGGTACCTGCTCGGCGGCGCGATCGTGTTCACGCTGCTGTTCCTGCTCTTCGCGTACAAGGCCCGCGAGGGCACGCGCTCGGCCCGGACGGTGCTCACCGTCCTGCCGATCGTCATGGTGCTGCTGATCATGGTCGTCGCGCCGATCATCAACTACCTGACGCTGGTCGCGGTGCTGCTGTTCGTCATCGCGCTGGTGATGATGTACCTGCCGTCGGTGGCCGGCTACTTCCCGAAGGCCGGCCGCAAGCCGTGAGCGACCGGCTCTACGCCGAGTCCGGCGTGAGCTGGGCCGCCATCGTGTGGGGCCCGGTGTTCGCCCTGGTCGGCGTGCTGGCCGAGCTGGTGACGGGCGGGCCGGTGCACGTCGTGGGCTGGGTGCTGGTCGGCGCCGGGCTGTGCGTGATCACGGTGCCGTGGGTGTACGCGCGGCGCCGGTTCCTCTCGCTGGAAGTCACGACGAAGCAGCTGCGCCAGGGCCGCGAGAAGGTCGCGGCGGATCAGCTGGCGTCGGTGAAGGACGTCGGCGCCCCGGTCGGGGCGCGGGTGCTCGGTGGTGGCTGGTCGGTGCCGCGCAAGTACGACTCGCTGCCGGTGGAGCTGGTGGACGGCACAGTGGTCTTGGCGTGGGCGAAGGACGTCGAAGCCCTCCAGGACGCGCTCGACCGGCTCGTCCGGGCGACGCCGAAGGAAGCATGAGAAAATCGCTTCCGTGATCGACCTTCCGCAGCCCACCGGGGCCGAGCTCTGGCCGCCCGAAGAGCCCGGCCCGCAAGCTCGGCTGCACAAGCCCTGGCGAACGCTCGTCGCCGTCGTGGAGGTCGTGCTCGCCGTCGCCGCCGGGTGGGCCGCCTACGCCTGCTGGCACGGCGGGGCCGCCATCGTCGTCACCCACACCGATGACGGCGCCACCCTCGAGTCGCACCGGTACTTCGGCGGGATGCTCGCCGCCGCCATCGGGCTCGGGACCGTCGCCGCGATCCTGCTGGTCGACGCGGTGCGTCAGCTCTCGCTAGCGGTCCGTGCGCGGCACCCCAAGCCGGCTCTTCGCGGATGAGGGTGTAGCTGCAGGACTCTGTCGCGGCCGACGGGACTCAGTCGTTGGCGGACGCCCCCGGTCCAGTCGTGGCGTACCGGGCGGCGGTGGTGCGGACGGCCTCGTCGACCACCTGAGCGACGCGTTCGGCGCTCACCTCCCAGCCCGGCACCAGGAGTGCCGGCCAGAAGACGTAGTTGGAGATCATCCCCAGGAATTGGGTGGCCGCGAGGTCCACGTCCTCGACCCGCACCGTTCCCGCCTCGCGCTCGGCCAGCAGGTAGCTGCGCACGGACTCGAAGTAGGGCATCTTCCCGTGCGAGAACTGCGCATGGGCCAGCTCGGGGAACCGTGGCAGCTCGGCGATGACGATCCTGAACAGGTCGGTCATCCGGGCACGGCCCAGCAGTTCGGCGTAACGGCGGCCGATGATGCCGAGCCCGTCGACGACGTTGCCCGCCGGCGGCGGATCCTCCTCGCCGGCGGCCGACCAGGCCTCGGTCACGATGGCGTCGAACAAGGCAGCTTTGGTCGGGAACTGCTTGAACAAGGTGGCCCGCGAGACGCCCGAGCGCTCGGCGATCCGCGCCAGCGACGTCCGGTCGTAGCCCAGCTCGAGGAACAGCGCGGTCGCGGCCGTCACGATCAGCGCGCGCTTCTCCTGGGCGACGCGCTGGTGATACGTCGTCACGCCACGGCTCATGGGGCGAGCATACGAGGTGAGTGGCTTGACTCGCCACTGCCGCCGACCTAGTGTCGGGGTAGTGGTGAGTCGACCGGCTCACCACTCCGCGTACCGAAGGAACATCCGATGCCCCGCTTCGACAACCAGACCGTGCTCGTGACCGGGGGAACCGGCGGCCAAGGCTCCAGCCACGTGCGCGCCTTCCACGCGGAGGGAGCGAACGTGGTGATCGGCGGCTTGGACGCGGACCGCGGCGCCGCTCTCGCCGACGAGCTCGGGACCCGCGCTCGCTTCACCCGCCTCGACGTCACCGACGAGAGCTCGTGGTCCGCCGCGGTGCTGGCCGCCGAGAGCGCTTTCGGCGCACTGAACGTGCTCGTCAACAACGCGGGCGTGCAGAACCCGCCCGCACCAATCGAAAACACGGACCAGGCCACGTGGTCGCGCATCCTCGACGTCAACCTCACCGGGACCTTCCTCGGCATCAAGGCCGCCGCCCCCGCTCTGCGCCGCGCGGCAGGGGGAGCCATCGTCAACATCGCTTCGACCATGGCCCTGGGCGGTACGGCGCACTACGCGCCGTACGTCGCCAGCAAGTGGGCCGTGCGAGGCCTCACCCGGACGGCAGCCCTCGAGCTCGGCCGCGACCACATCCGGGTGAACACCATCCACCCCGGCGTGATCTCGACCCCCTTCATCCACGAACCAGCAGCCGGCGCAGTCGCGGCCATCGCCGACTTCTACTCACCCGAGCCGTTCGCCATCCCCCGGCTCGGGGAGCCGGCCGACGTCACCCGGCTGCTCCTGTTTCTCACGTCATCGGACGCGTCGTTCATCACGGGGTCTGAGTACGTCATCGACGGGGGACTCGTCCTCGGTCCCGCCCTTCAGGCCGTGACCGCGTGAGCATTCCGGACACGAACGCGTCTTTGTCCCACCTGCCCGACCCCATCCGGCGGGCCATCGAGATCACCCCCGCCGCGGGCACCAGGGAACGGATCATCGACATCACGACGCTGGGGCGCCGCACCGGCCGGACACGCCGCATCGAGATCTTCTTCTACCGGGCTGCGGGCGCAACGTACCTGTGCAGTGGCGCCGGCGGCGCCGCGACCGGCTGGTATGCGAACCTGCTCGCCCATCCCGACTTCACGTTCCACCTCAAGAACGGGGTCCGCGCGGATCTGCCCGCACGGGCCACGCCGGTCACCGACCCGGCCGAACGGCAGGCCGTGCTGGCGGAGATCGTCGCGGATCTCAACCAGCCCCACGACCCCGGCACCATCCGGCCGACCCGGCTCGAAGACTGGGCGGACAGCCGGCTGATGCGCATCAGCTTCCGCCCTCGGCCGTGATCGTGCCCGCCGCCACCTGATACACAGCTCCCGCACAGGGAACGAACAGTCAATTGCTAAGCGGCGGCGACACTGTTGCCGCATGACGCGCGTGCGTGCCTCGAAGGCATGGGTGATCAACGGTGCTCTGGTCGTACTGCTGGCCGGAGCGGCTTTCGGGATATATCAGGCATTCAGCCCCGAACCGAGCACGGCGCAGGCGCAGACGCGCAGCACCCCGGTGCGCCGCGCGACGGTCACCGAGACCATCTCCGCCGCCGGGACCCTCGCCAGCAGCTACACCGGCGCCGCGAACTTCTCGAGCGCGGGCAAGGTCACCTCGATCGACGTGAAGGTCGGCGACGTCGTGAGCGCCGGCCAGAAACTCGCCACGATCGACAGCACCCAGGCGGCGAAGCAGCTTCAGGTCGCGAAGGCGAACCTCGCGGTCGCGCAGGACAACCTGGACTCGGCCGAGGACGCCGAAGACACCCCGGCGACCGGGCAGAACAGCCAGAACAGCGCGCAGTCGGCCGCGAACAGTGTCACGTCGGCACAGGCGAAGCTGGACCAAGCCCAGCTCGAGGTCCAGACCGCGCAGGAAACCCTCGACAACACGACGCTCTACGCGCCCGGCGCCGGCACCGTCACCGCGGTCAACGGCACGGTCGGGCAGCAGTCCACCAGCGGCTCGGCTTCGAGCAGCAGCTCCCAGTCGTCCTCCAGCGGGAGCGGCCAGGGTGGCCAAGGCAGCTCGTCGAACAGCGCCACGTCGAGCAGCACCAGCAGCAGCGGCTTCATCACCATCACGAACCTGACCGGCCTCGTCGTGAACACCTCGGTCGCCGAGATCGACGTCAGCAAGGTCAAGGCGGGCCAGAAGGCCACTGTGACGCTCAACGCGCTGCCGGACAAGCCGATCCAGGCGACGGTCTCGAGCATCAACCTGACGCCGACGACGAGCGGCAGCGTCGTGTCCTACGGCGCGCAGCTGGCCCTGACCGACCCGCCGGACGGGCTGCGGCCCGGCCAGTCGGCGAGCGTCGTGATCACCGTCGCCTCCGCCGAAAACGCGCTGAGCGTGCCGGCCGCGGCCGTGACGACCGCCGGCACCACCAACGTCGTCACCGTGCAGGAGAACGGCCGGAACGTCACGCGGCAGGTGCAGATCGGCATCCGCGGCGAGTCCACCGTGCAGATCACGTCCGGGCTGACCGAGGGCGAGAACGTCGTGCTCACGGCGACGGCTTCGACCGGCGGCACGGGCACCGGCCGGACCGGCACCGGGACGGGCGGCACCGGCGGGTTCCCCGGCGGCGGGACCGGGGGCTTCCCCGGTGGCGGCCAGCGCGGCACGGGTGCCGGCGGCGGCTTCGGCGGCCGCGGGTGAACCCGGTGATCGCGGTCTCCGGGCTGCGCAAGACCTACGGCGCCGGGGAGACGGCCGTGCACGCGCTGCGCGGCGTCGAGCTCACCGTGTGGCCCGGCGAGTACGTCGCCATCATGGGCGCCTCGGGCTCCGGCAAGTCGACGCTGCTGAACATGCTCGGCTGCCTCGACGTCCCGACGTCCGGCCAGTACCTGCTGGACGGTTTCGGCGTCGGGAAGCTCAACGAACGGCAGCTGGCGTTGCTGCGCAACCGGAAGATCGGGTTCATCTTCCAGTCGTTCAACCTGGTGCCGCGGACCTCGGCGATGTCCAATGTGGAATTGCCATTGGTCTACAGTGGACTGCGGCGGTCCGAACGACGCCGTCGCGCGCTCGCGGCGCTCGACATGGTCGGGCTGTCCGACCGGGCCAAGCACCTGCCCAGTGAGCTGTCCGGCGGGCAGATCCAGCGCGTCGCCGTGGCGCGGGCACTGGTCACCGGGCCGGCGATGCTGCTGGCCGACGAGCCGACCGGCAACCTCGACCGCCACAGCACCGAGGACGTCCTCGGCGTGTTCGACCGGCTCAACCGGCTCGGCCGCACCATCGTCGTGATCACGCACGAGGACGAGGTCGCCGCGCACGCGCACCGCGTCGTGCGGGTCGACGACGGGCTCATCGTGTCCGACGTATCGAGCACAGGGACGCGCGCGGTCGGAGCGGTCTCGTGAACTTCTTCGAAGTCCTGCGCTTCGCCGTGCGCGGCCTCACCGCGAACAAGCTGCGCTCGGCGCTCACCACGCTCGGCATCACCATCGGCGTCGCGGCGGTGATCCTGCTGGTCGCGGTCGGCAACGGCGCGTCGGCGGCCATCGCGGCCAGCATCCAGGGTCTCGGCACCAACGTCGTCAACGTGTCCCCGGCGCGCGGGGGCGGGCAGGGCGCGTCGGCGCGGCCGCTGACCGTCCAGGACGCGCACGCGCTCGTCGACCCCGTCGGCGCGCCGGATGTCAAGGCCGCGTCGCCGGTGGTGAACACGACGGCGACCGCGACCTACGGGCAGACGTCGTACGACATCTCCAGCGTCGCCGGCACCGAACCCGCCTACTTCGCGACGACCAACCGCGACCTCGCCCAGGGCCGGCTGTTCACCAGCGAAGACGTCACGGCCGCGCGCAAGGTCGTCGTCCTCGGCCCGACCACTGCGGAGTCGATCTTCGGGACCGCCGACCCCGTAGGCAAGAACGTGCTGCTGAACAGCATCCAGTTCACCGTGATCGGCGTGCTGCAGGCCAAGGGCAGCACCGGTCTGCAGAACGCCGACGACGTCGCGATCGCCCCGATCTCGGCCGTCCAGAACTCGCTGGCCGGCTACGGCAGCCTCAGCCAGATCGCCGTCCAGGCCACCAGTGCCGACTCCGTCTCGCTCGCCCAGGCCGAGATCACCGCGATCCTCAACGCCCGCCACGGCATCCGGCTCGGCGGCACCCCCGACTACCAGATCCAGAACTCCGAGCAGTTGCTCGCGACGCGGACGTCGGCGACCGAGACGTTCACCGTGCTGCTGGCGGCGGTCGCGGCGATCTCGCTGCTGGTCGGCGGGATCGGCGTCACCAACATCATGCTCGTCACGGTGACCGAGCGGATCCGCGAAATCGGCATCCGCAAGGCCATCGGCGCCCCGCGCGCGGCCATCCTCGGCCAGTTCCTCGCCGAAGCGACCATGCTCAGCCTGTTCGGCGGGCTGCTCGGCGTCGCGATCGGGCTCATCGGCAGCGAGTTCACCATCTCCGGGATCAAACCCGTCGTGGTGCCCTCGTCGATCCTGCTCGCCTTCGCGGTATCCGCCCTGATCGGGCTGTTCTTCGGCAGCTTCCCGGCGAACCGGGCCGCCAAGCTGCGGCCGATCGACGCCCTGCGTCACGAATAAGGAGTCCCCATGTCTTCCTCCACCACGACCCCGCCCAGCGCGGAGGACATCATCGCCAGCCCGGCCGTCGAGGGTGACCTGAACGCCGAAATGCGTCACGCGGCGAAGCCGTTTTCCCGCACCACGCTGGTGCTGGCCGGGCTCGTCGTGCTCGCGATCGCGTTCGGCGGCGGTGCCTGGACGCACGCGGCGTTCGGCTCCTCATCCCCTTCGGCGCCCACCCGGCCGGCCGCGGGTGCCCAGGGCGGTACCCAGGGCACCGCCGGGCAAGGCGGCTTCCGCGGCGCGGGCGGCCGCGGCACCACGGGCACGGTCGACCACGTCGACGGCACGACCGTGTACGTGAAGACCGCGCAGGGCACCGACGTCAAGGTGTCCACATCGGACTCGACCACGGTCGGCGTGACCCAGCAGGGCAAGCTTTCGGACCTCAAGCCGGGCTCGACGGTCGTCGTCCAGGGACAGGCGGGCGACGACGGGACGGTGGCCGCGCAGGCCATCACCCAGCAGGCCGCCCGCTAGTTCAGCGCGATGATCGCGGCGTTCAGCGCCGTCGCGAAGAGGATCCAGGCGAGGTACGGCACGAGCAGCGCGGCGGCGGCCTTCGACCGGCGGCCGAACAGGACGATCGTCACGACCACGACGACGTCCAGCACGATGATGTCGACGAGCGCCGCCTTCGCCGCGCCGCCCTCGAAGAAGAGCGGCGTCCACAGCAGGTTGGCCAGCAGCCCGATGCCGTACGCGGCGAACCCGCGGGTTTCGCCGTCCGTGCGCCAGTACAGCCAGCCGGACACCGCGATCAGGACGTACAAGACCGTCCACACCGGACCGAACAGCGACCCGGGCGGCGCCCACGACGGCAGTTCGAGCCGCGCGTAGACCTCGCGCGACGAGACCGCGGCCAGCGCGCCGACCACGGCCACCACGGCGACGACACCGAGGAAGCAGGCCAGCACCAGCCACGGGTTGCGCTGTGACGCACGTTCGGTCACCGGCTGTTCCCCTCCCCGGGCGGCGTCCGGCCATCCTAGGCGGGTTTGGGAGACTGAAGGGGTGAGCACTGGAACCGAGCAGTCCAAGGCATGGTTCGAACGGGCGAAGGCGGCTGTCCCGGGCGGGGTGAACTCGCCGGTCCGGGCGTTCAACTCGGTCGGCGGCACCCCGCGGTTCATGGTCCGCGGCGAAGGCCCGCACCTGTGGGACGCCGACGGAAACCGCTATGTCGACCTGGTGTCGTCCTGGGGCCCGATGATCCTGGGCCACGCGCACCCGTCGGTCGTCGAGGCGGCGCGCGCGGCGGCGTCGTCCGGGCTGTCGTTCGGCACGCCGACCATCGGCGAGGTCGAGCTGGCCGAGGAGATCATCGGCCGGGTCGAGCCCGTCGAGCAGGTGCGCCTGGTCAACTCCGGCACCGAGGCCACGATGAGCGCGATCCGGCTGGCCCGCGGCTTCACCGGCCGGTCGAAGATCGTGAAGTTCGCCGGGTGTTACCACGGTCACGTCGACGCGCTGCTCGCCCAGGCCGGCTCCGGCGTCGCGACGCTCGGGCTGCCGACGTCGCCGGGCGTCACCGGCGCTCAGGCCGCGGACACGCTGGTGCTGCCGTACAACGACCTCGACGCCGTCCGGCAGTCCTTTGCGGACAACCCGGGCGAGATCGCCGCGGTGATCACCGAAGCCGCCGCGGGCAACATGGGCGCGGTCGCGCCGGACGAAGGCTTCAACGCCGGCCTGCGCGACCTGGCCCACGAGCACGGCGCGCTGCTGGTCATGGACGAGGTGATGACGGGCTTCCGCGTGTCGGCCGCGGGCTGGTTCGGCCTCGAAGGCGTGGCCGGCGACCTCTACACGTTCGGCAAGGTGATGTCCGGCGGCCTGCCGGCGGCGGCGTTCGGCGGCCGCGCTGACGTGATGGCCAAGCTGGCCCCGGGCGGGCCGGTCTACCAGGCCGGGACGCTGTCCGGGAACCCCGTGGCGGTGGCCGCGGGCCTCGCGACGCTGCGCGCGGCCGACCACGCCGTGTACGCGGCCCTCGACGCCAACGCGAAGCGCCTCGGCGACCTCTTCCGGCGCGAACTGAGTGCCGCCGGGGTCGCGAACAACGTCCAGTACGCGGGCAACCTGGTCAGCGTGTTCTTCGGTGACCAGCCGGTGCGCGACTACGCCGGCGCGCAGGCGTCCGAGACGTGGCGGTACCCCGCGTTCTTCCACGCGTTGCTCGACGCGGGCGTGTACGGGCCGCCGAGCGCGTACGAGGCCTGGTTCGTCAACGCGGCCATGGACGACGAAGCGTTCTCGGTGATCGAAGCGGCCCTGCCGGCGGCGGCGCGCGCGGCGGCGGAGGCGGTCAAGTGACCACCGTCGTCCACATGCTGCGGCACGGTGAAGTGCACAACCCCGAGAAGATCCTCTACGGCCGTCTGCCCGGTTATCACCTCTCCGAGCGCGGGCAGCGTCAAGCGCTGACGGTCGCCGAGGCCGTCGCGGGCCACGACCTCGTGCACGTCGTCGCGTCGCCGCTGCAGCGCGCGCAGGAGACGGCGGGCCCGATCGCCGCGGCGCACCGGCTCGACATCGCGACCGACGAGGGCCTGATCGAGGCCGGCAACCAGTTCGAGGGCCTGCACGTGGCGGTCGGCGACGGCGCGCTGCGGGAGCCCCGGCACTGGCCGAAGCTGGTGAACCCGTTCAAGCCGTCGTGGGGCGAGCCGTACGTCGAGATCGCGCACCGGATGCTCGGCGCGGTGCACCGGGCGCGGGAGGCAGCCGAGGGTCACGAGGCGCTCTGCGTGTCTCACCAGCTGCCGATCTGGACGCTCCGGCGGTTCCTCGAGGGCAAGCGGCTGTGGCACGACCCGCGTCGCCGCCAGTGCTCGCTGGCGTCGCTGACATCGCTGGTCTTCGACGGCGACGAGCTGCGCGAGATCGTCTACAGCGAGCCCGCGGGGACGACGGACCCGAAGGTGACCGGGGCATGAAACGCGTCTTCTTCGCCGCGCTCGCGATGCTGGCCCTGGCCGGCTGCAGCAGTGGCAAGGACGCGGTGGTGCAGGGGAGCAGCTTCAGCTTCGTGTCCCCGGGCGGCAAGGTCGACATCACCTACGACCTCGCCCAGCGCCAGACGGCCCCGATCCTGGCGGGCGACGACCTGATGAACGAGGGCAAGCAGCTGTCGCTGGCGGACTTCCCCGGCAAGGTCGTCGTGCTCAACCTGTGGGGCCAGTGGTGCGGGCCGTGCCGCACGGAGGTGCCGGAGCTGGAGTCGCTCGCCCGCCAGGCGCCGGGCATCCAGGTGGTGGGCATCGACGTCCGCGACCCGGCGCGCGAGGTGGCGCAGGACTTCGTCCGCGACCGCAAGCTGACGTACCCGTCGATCTACGACCCGGACGGCCGGGTGTTGCTCAAGCTGAGCGGCTACCCGCGCAACATCATCCCGTCGACGATCGTGCTGGACAAACAGCACCGGGTCGCGGCGGTGTTCCTGCGGCCGGTGCTGGCCCAGGACCTGCTCCCGGTGACGAAGAGCCTGGAGTCGGAGCAGGCCTGACCGGCACCGAGGGACTCACCCCGGCAGCCGAAGGCGGAACCGGCACCCACCCAGACCCCGCCCACCACCCCGATCCGAAGCCAGAACACGGACGGGAGTGCCGGGTCAAGGCATCTTTCCCGCCTTGACGCGGTGCTGCCGTCCGTGTTCACAATCGGGTTTCGGGGTGGTGAACCGCCGCGCGGCCGCCGAAACGACCGGGACCAAGGTCCTGATCTGCTGTGACCGAGGTCCTGTGAAGCGGCCCCGGCGTTCTCACCAGGACCTCACTGCCTACCCTCAACGGGGTGAACTCCGTGACCGAGCTGGCGATCTCCGGACCGCTGCTGCTCGCCGCGGGCGTCGCGCTGCTGGCCGGCACCATCTCCTTCGCCTCGCCGTGCGTGGTGCCGCTGGTACCGGGGTACCTCGCGTACCTCGCCGCGCTCGTCGGTGCGGATGCCCCCGCCGTCAGCGCCGATGAGGAGCGCAAGAACGGCCGCTGGGCCGTCGTGGGGGCCGCTCTTCTCTTCGTGCTCGGGTTCACCGTCGTGTTCGTCGCCACCATGGGCACCCTGGTCTGGCTCGCGGCCACGCTCACCCTCAACCAGGACCTCCTCCAGCGCATCGGCGGCGTCCTCACCATCGCCATGGCGCTCGTGTTCCTCGGCTGGATCCCCGGCCTGCAGCGCGAGGTCCGCTCGCACCACGTCCCGCGCGGCGGCGTCTGGGGCGCTCCGCTGCTCGGCGCGATCTTCGGCCTCGGCTGGACGCCCTGCATCGGCCCGACGCTCTCCGCCGTGACCACCCTGGCCAGCGCCACCGGCGGCGCCGAGGCCCGCGGCTACCTGCTGATCGCCGTCTACTGCCTCGGCCTCGGGCTGCCGTTCCTGCTCATCGCGCTCGGCGCCCGCTGGGCCGTGCGCGCCACCGACTGGGTGCGCCGCCACGGCCGCCAGGTGCAGATCTTCGGCGGTGCGCTGCTGCTGATTGTCGGCGTCCTGCTGGTCACCGGCGTCTGGGGAGATCTGATGGGCTGGCTCCGCAACGAGCTCGCGGTCAACCTGGAGCTGCCGCTGTGACGACGACCGAAGCGCCGCCCGCGGCACCGCAGGGGCCCACCCCCGCCAAGCGCACCTTCGCCTTCGTCCGCAACACCTGGCGCGGCCTGACGTCGATGCGCACCGCGCTCGTCCTGCTGTTCCTGCTCGCCCTGGCCGCGCTGCCGGGCGCGCTCCTGCCGCAGCGGAAGCTCAACGCCCCCAAGGTCGACGAGTACATCGCCGCCCACGGCTGGTGGGGCACCCTGCTCGACAAGCTCGAGTTCTACGACGTCTACTCCAGCATCTGGTTCTCGGCCATCTACCTGCTGCTGATGATCTCGCTGGTCGGCTGCCTGACTCCGCGCAGCTTCGACTACGTCAAGGCGATGCGCGCCAAGCCGGTGCTGACCCCGCGCAACCTGGCCCGGATGCCGCACTACCGGCTGGGCCGCGGGAAGACCGACGTCAGCGCCGAGATCGCGGCCGTCCACAAGCAACTCTCCGGCTGGCGCCGCGTCGAGCGCGAAGAAGCCGGCGGCGTCCGCACCATCTCCGCCGAACGCGGGTTCCTGCGCGAGACCGGCAACCTGCTCTTCCACTTCAGCATGCTCGGCCTGATCGTGTTCTTCGCGCTGGGCAAGCTCTACGGCTACGAAGGCCAGGTCATCGTCCAGGCCGACGGCGACAGCTTCTGCAACTCCGGCATCTACAACTACGACTCCTTCAACGCCGGCCTGCGCGTCGACGGCACCGACCTCGACCCGTTCTGCGTGAAGGTGAACGACTTCACCGTGCGGTACACCCCGGCCGGCGAGCCGGAGTACTACCACGCGAACATCCAGTACCAGTCCGGCGAAGACCTCGACACGAACACCTGGCGCCCGTACGGCCTCGAGGTCAACTCGCCGCTGCGCACCGCCGGCGACCGCGTCTACCTGCTCGGCCAGGGCTACTCGCCGCAGTTCACGGTGACCTTCCCCAACGGCGACAAGCGCACCCAGAACACCCAGTGGCGCACGGTCGACCCGACCACGATGCTCGCCGAGGGCGCGACGAAGTTCGACCAGCCCGGCGTCACCGACGAGGTGCAGCGGCGGACCCGCCAGCTCGCCATCACCGGGCTGTTCGCGCCGACGTCGTTCCTGCACGGCAACGTCCTGACGTCGTCGGCGCCGGAGCTGAAGGACCCCGCGGTGGCCGTCGACATCATGCGCGGCGACCTCGGCCTGGACGCCGGGCGCGGCCAGTCGGTGTTCGAGATCGACCAGTCGCTCGTGGACGACGGCAGGCTGAAGAAGATCGCCCGCGAGAACATGAAGGTCGGCCAGGAGATCAAGCTCGACGACGGCACGAAGATCCGCTTCGACGGCGTCAACCACTGGGTATCCCTGCAGGTCTCCCACGACCCGACGCAGGGGTTCGTGCTCGGTTTCGCCATCGCGATGTTCCTCGGCCTCGGCGCGTCCTTGCTGGTCAAGCGCCGGCGGCTGTGGGTGCGGGTGAAGCCGGGGACCGACGACGACCCGGGTACCGTGATCGAGGTCGCCGGCCTGGCCCGCACCGACCAGGCCGGGTACGGCGAAGAGTTCCACCGGATCAGTGAACGCCTGATCAGTGGTCAGAAAGGCTGAGGCATGCCGATCGACGAGACGTTGTCCCAGTACAGCGACTGGCTCTACACCACCGCCGCGGCGATCTACGTCGTCGCGCTGATGATGACGCTGATCGAGCAGGGCTTCGGCGCCAAGGGGCGCCTGGCCACCGAGCGGGCGAAGCTCCGGGCGCGTGAGCTCGTCGGCGCCGGCGGGCCGCCGGTCGAAGAGGTCCAGGCCGCCCAGCGCACGACGGGCCGGCCCGAGCGGATCGGCAAGATGGGCGCGTCGCTGCTCGTGCTCGGCGCGCTGCTGCAGCTGTCGGCGATCGTGCTGCGCGGCCTCGCCGTGCACCGCGCGCCGTGGGGCAACATGTACGAGTACGGCATGGCGGTCACCTTCATCACGGTGGTCACCTGGATCGTCGTCATGAAGAAGTTCCCGGTCCGGCACCTCACCGGCTTCCTGCTGCTGCCCGTCGTGATCCTGATGTTCATCAACGGCACCCTGCTGTACACGACCGCGGCGCCGGTGCAGCCCGCGCTGCAGTCGTACTGGCTGGTCATCCACGTCTCGGCGGCCATCATCGGCTCCGGCGTCTTCCTGGTGCCCGGCGTCGCCAGCGTGCTCTACCTGTTCCGCTCGGCCTACGAAAAGGACGAGACGAAGTTCGCCCGGTTCGCCTCGAAGCTGCCCGCGGCCGACGTCCTCGACCGGATCGCCTACCGGACGACGATCTTCGCGTTCCCCGTCTTCACGTTCGGCGTGCTCTGCGGCGCGGTCTGGGCCGAGTCGGCCTGGGGCCGGTTCTGGGGCTGGGACCCCAAGGAGACCGTCGCGTTCATCGCCTGGGTGATCTACGCGGCCTACCTGCACTCGCGGGCGACCGCGGGCTGGCGCGGGGCCCGGGCCGCGGCGATCAACATCGTGGGGTTCGCGGCGATGATCTTCAACCTGTTCTTCGTGAACCTCGTCACGGCGGGCTTGCACTCGTACGCCGGGGTGGGCTGAGCAACCCGCGGGTACTCCGACTACCGTCGTCTTCAGGGGGAAGATGTCGGGCGGAGTGCGCGGAGGTTTACACCGGTGACCGGACCCAGCGAAGAATCGGCTCCTGGCCACCCCGAACAGGCTGAACCGGCTGAACCGGCCGCTGCCCCGCAGCGGCCGGAGGCCGGCCTGTTCGCCGAGGACCGGACGGACTCACACCCGCATCCGGAGACCTCCGGGGCCTTCGACGTGCAGCCGACGCAGGCGGTCGCGCCGCCGCCGAACCCGGCCGTGTCCGGGCCCCACCAGGTACCTCCCGGCGCCTCGGGGCCGCACCAGGTGAACCCCGCGGTGTCGGGCCCGCACCAGGTGCCTCCGGGCTACGGCTACGACCAGAACCTCCCGCCGCTGCAGCCGCAGCAGTACGGCGACCCGGCGCAGCAGTACGCCCAGGCGCAGGCCCAGTACCCGCAGCAGCCTCCGGGACAGCCTTCGGGCCTGCCGCAGCCCCAGGGCGGCCGGCACGCGGCGCCGCCGCAGCAGCCGGGCCACGGCCACGACCTGTCGACCGCGCACCTGGTCAAGCAGGTCAAGCGGCCGCCGCAGTCGGGCTGGCGCAAGGCGATCTACGTGGGCTCCGGCAAGCTGATCAACCCCGGCGAAAGCCCGGCGGACACGCAGCGCCGTGACCTCATCGCGCGCGTCAACCAGCCGCTGCGCGGGTGCTACAAGATCGCCATGCTGTCGCTGAAGGGCGGCGTCGGCAAGACGACGGTGACCACGACGCTGGGCGCGACGTTCGCTTCGCTGCGCGGTGACCGCGTGGTGGCGGTGGACGCCAACCCCGACCGCGGCACGCTGTCGCAGAAGCTCCCGCTGGAGACGACGGCGACGGTCCGCCACCTGCTGCGCGACGCGGCCCGCATCACGCGCTACAGCGACGTCCGGTCGTACACGTCCCAGGGCTCCAGCCGGCTGGAGATCCTCGCCAGCGAGCAGGACCCGGCGGTTTCCGAGGCCTTCTCCGAGGACGACTACCGGCGCACGGTCAACCTGCTCGAGCACTTCTACAACATCGTGCTCACCGACTGCGGGACCGGCCTGATGCACTCGGCGATGAAGGGCGTCCTCGACGTCGCGGACGCGCTGGTCGTCGTGTCGTCCGGCTCGGTCGACGGCGCCCGCAGCGCCTCGGCGACGCTCGACTGGCTCGAGGCCCACGGCTACGGCGAGCTGGTGAAGCGCTCGGTGGCGGTGATCAACTCGGTCCGCCCCAAGGGCGGCTCGGTCGACCTCGACAAGCTGTCGGCCCACTTCGGGGCGAAGGTCCGGGCGGTGTGCAAGGTGCCGTTCGACCCGCACCTGGAGGAGGGCGCGGAGATCGAGCTGGACCGCCTCTCCGGCGACACGCGCCTGGCCCTGCTGGACCTGGCCGCGACGGTGGCCGACGGCTTCGCCACCCCGCTGTCCCAGGGCTACCGCTAAGCCGTCACCGGCGTGATCAGAGCCGGAACTCGCGTGATTGAAGCCGGAACTCGCGAGTTCCGGCTTCAATCACGCCGGTTACGGGTCCAGTCACGCGAGTTCCGGGTTCCGTCACCGGGTCCGGGCAAGCGAAAGTAAAGCTCAGCCGTCTTCGTCCCGGCGCTTGCGCTGCTGTTCGGACAGCTGGCGCAGGAAGTCGGGGTCGTCGTCCGGGGCGATCGGGGCGCGGCGCGGGGGCGAGGTGACCCCGACCCGCTGACCGGCGAACGACCGCCACAGGAGCAGTGCGACGACCAGCGCGCCGACCGCTGCGAGCAGAGCGAGCATGCCGGATCCTTCCGTAAGGGTCCCCCGAGGTTAACCCGTCGAACCGGGTTTCGGCTCGAACCCCGTCGAGCGGGGTGACGACCGGTACACGAAGGGCCGCGCGGGGCGGGGGAAATCCCCCGTACCCCACACGGCCCGGCGCTCGAGATGGTTCAGGCCTTGCGGGCCGGTTCGCTGGCGTCTGTGGTCAGCTCCGCGAGGAGCTCGTTCACCTCGGACTCCCGGAACCGCCGGTGCCCGCCCGGGGTCCGGATCGAGCCGATCCGGCCCGCCGTCGCCCACCGGGTGACCGTCTTGGGGTCCACCCGGAACAGTGCTGCCACCTCGCCAGGGGTGAGCAGGCGTCCGCCCATCGTCGCGGTCATTTTCCGCCTCCTTAACGACCTCACTGCTATACCGGAGGCGTCCGGGCCCTTCTGGCCCGTTCCGCCGGGGTAGCCAACACGGCAATCGTTGCACTTCACCCGTCGGGTACTCGAACGGTTGTCCGCGAGTAAAGAGCCCTTAAAGGTCAAAACGGACAGTTTGCTTACGTTGTGCAACTAAATTGGCGGTCACTTGACGTGCCCGGATGCCGTTGGGCCCGGTCGTCGGCCGCGAGGCGTGGTGCCAATGGGGGATTGTCCAACCGCATAGAGTGATCCCCGTGGATCAGTTGGACCGGAAGATCATCGCGGCGTTGCGTATCAACGGACGGGCCACCTATGCGGACCTCGGGCGGGCGGTCGGCCTCTCCGCGTCATCGGTGCACGAGCGGGTGGGCAAGCTGGAGGCCGCCGGCGTGATCACCGGCTACCACGCGGTCGTCGACCCGAACTCGGTCGGCCTCGGCGTCACCGCCCTCGTCAGCATCCACCCGACTGACACCGCCACGGAGGACGACGTCGCCGACGCGCTCGCCGAGCTCGACGAGGTCGAGAGCTGCTACGCGGTGGCGGGTGACGAGGCCTTCGTCGTCAAGGTGCGCGTGCCGACCGTCGACGAGCTGGAGCGAACACTCGGGCGCCTGCGCCGCATCCCCGGCGTCGGGCGGACGAACACCACCGTCGTGCTCTCGACGCGCTTCGAGGGGCGCCCGAACAACGCGGGCCTGCAGCGGGACCGGGCGGGCGGCGCGTAGCCTGCGTTGGTGTGAGCGACGAGAAGACCCCGCAGCTGGCCCGTGATCTGACGCTGTACCTGCTGGCGCGGTTCGTGCTGGTCGCGGTGATCGCGTGGGTGCTGTCCCTGGTCGGCGTGCCGCTGCTGGTCGCGCTGGTCGTGGGCCTGGTCGTCGGGCTGCCGCTGGGACTCCTGCTGTTCCGCCCGCTCAACGCCCGCGTCACGGCCGGCCTCGCCAAGCGCAACGAGAAGCGGGCCCGGGCCCGGGCCGACCTGCGTGCGCAGCTGCGCGGTGACGTCTCCGGCCAGCCCGAATGAGCCGGTTGCACGCCCGGAGCTGGGTCCGCGAGGCCGTCCGGATCATCGAGGCCGACGCGAACCGCAGTGCCGACACCCACCTGCACGTCTTCCCGCTGCCCCCGGAGTGGGGCATCGACCTGTACCTCAAGGACGAGTCCGTCCACCCGACCGGCTCGCTGAAGCACCGGCTCGCGCGGTCGCTGTTCCTGTACGGGCTCGTCAACGGCCAGATCGGGCCGGACACCGTGCTCGTCGAGGCGTCCAGCGGCTCGACCGCGGTGTCCGAGGCCTACTTCGCCCGCATGCTCGGCCTGCGCTTCATCACCGTCGTGCCGCGGCGCACGTCGAAGGAGAAGATCGCGCTCATCGAGTTCTACGGCGGTGAGTGCCACTACGTCGACGAAGCGCCGGCGATGTACCCCGAGGCGGAGCGGCTCGCGGCCGAGTGCGGCGGGCACTACCTCGACCAGTTCACCTACGCCGAGCGCGCGACGGACTGGCGGGGCAACAACAACATCGCCGAGTCGGTGTTCGCGCAGATGCGCTCGGAGCGCCACCCGGTGCCGGCCTGGATCGTGGTCGGCGCGGGCACGGGCGGCACGAGCGCGACGTTCGGCCGGTACGTCCGCTACAAGCGCCACACGACGAAGATCTGCGTGGTCGACCCGGAGAACTCGTCCTTCTTCGGCGCCTGGGAGACCGGGGCGCTCGACTACGCGACCGGCATGCCGTCGCGGATCGAGGGGATCGGCCGACCGCGCTGCGAACCGTCGTTCGTGCCCGGCGTCATCGACGAGATGTTCCAAATCCCCGACGCGGGCTCCCTGGCGGCCATCCGGCTGCTGCGCGAGCGCACCGGGCACTGGGCGGGCGGCTCGACCGGCACGAACCTCTACGGCGCGTTCCGGCTCATCTCGCGCATGGTCGAGGACGGCCAGGCGGGCAGCGTCGTGACGCTGCTGTGCGACGGCGGAGAGCGGTACGCGCACACGTACTACAACGACGAATGGATCGAGGCCCAGGGCATGGACCTCGCCCCGCACACGGCGTTGTTCGAGGAGTTCCTGACGACCGGGAAGTTCCTCCCGGAGAGCTAGAAGCTCAGCGCCACGGCCGCCAGCACCGCCCAGGCCAGCATCGCCAGGCCCGTGTCCCGCAGCGCCGGGATCAGCTCGCGCCCGTGCGCGCCGCCGCCGACGGCCCGGACCGACTTCACCAGCATCGGCGCCGTCAGCAGGGTGATCAGCAGCAGCGGGTGGAAGATCCCGAGGACGATGCCGAGCACGTACGGCACCGCGATCAGCACCAGGTACAGCCGCCGCGTTCCGCCGTCGCCGAGACGCGTCGCCAGGGTGCGCTTGCCGGACTCGACGTCGGTCGGGATGTCGCGCAGGTTGTTGGCCGTCAGGACCGCCGTCGAGAAGCTGCCGACCGCGACCGCGCACGCCAGCGCGGCCCAGCTGACCCGCCCGGCCTGGACGTACACCGTGCCCAGGACGCCGGCCAGGCCGAAGAACACGAACACGGCGATCTCGCCGAAACCGTAGTAGCCGTACGGCTTCTTGCCGCCGGTGTAGAACCACGCGCCGAGGATGCACAGCGCGCCCATCGCCAGCAGCCACCAGTGGCCGCTGAGCACGACGAGCAGCAGGCCGAGCACGCCGGCCAGGCCCAGCGCGACGAGCGCCGCCGTCAGCACGGCCTTCGGCGCGGCGACCCCGGACCCGACCAGGCGCAACGGCCCGACGCGGTGCTCGTCCGTGCCGCGGATGCCGTCGGAGTAGTCGTTGGCGTAGTTGACGCCGATGATCAGCGAAAGGGAGACGAGCAGCGCCAGAGCCGAGCGCCACCACGAGAACGCGTCCAGCGCGATCGTCGCGCCGACCCCCGCCACCACCGGCGCCACCGCGTTCGGCAGCGTCCGGGGCCGGGCCCCTTCGATCCAGTCGCTCAAGCTCGCCATGGCGCCATTCAACGCCATGGTGATCACCCGCGAGCGGGACCCCGGGAAGTCAGTCCGTGGTCGGCAGCTGCCAGGTGAGCGTGCCGCTGCTGGGATCCGCGGCGGGCGGATCGGCCAGTGCGGCGCCCACGGGAAGCAGGAGCCCCAGTGCGACGGCGGCCCCGACGAGGGCGGTTCTCATCCAGCGCGTCATGGTGGGTAGCCAAGCGGGTGCACGCCGTGCATGTCAACGAACTGCCGCCATTCAGCCGGGCGAACCCTGCTGAAGGTGCGCTTTGACCGCCGCGCGATCGATCTTGCCGGGCCCGCGAAGGGGCAGCTCAGCGCCGTATTCGACGCGTTTCGGCGTCGCCGCCGCGCCCAGTTCGGCCCGGACCGCGGCGCGCAGTTCGTCCGCTTCGGGGGGGTCGCCTTCCGGGACGACCAGCGCCACGACGGCCTCGCCCCACTCCGGGTCCGGCAGCCCGACGACACAGGCGTCCCGCACGCCCGGCCGCGCGCCGAGCACCCGCTCGATCGCGTTCGCCGACACCTTCACACCACCGGTGTTGATCATGTCGTCGGCCCGGCCCAGGACCTCGATCCGGCCGTCGTCGTGACGAACCCCACGGTCGGACGTCGTGAACCAGCCGCCGTCGAACGACTCCGCGGTCAGGTCGGGCCGCAGGCGGTAGCCGTGCGCGAGGACGTCGCCGGCGATGCGGATCCGGTCGCCGCCGACGTCGACGCGGACGCCGTCGAGCGGGAAGCCGTCGTAGACGCAGCCGCTGGCCGTCTCGCTCATCCCGTACGCGGGCACGATCCGGACACCGGCGTCGGCCGCGCGCTCGCGCAGGGTCGCGGACGTCGCCGCCGCGCCGACCACGATCGCGTCGAACGTCTTCGCCGCGGCCAGCCCGGCGCCGCCGTCGTCGAGCAGCCGGACCAGCTGGGTCGGGACCAGCGCCGTGTACCGCGGTCCGCCGGTCAGCTTCGCCGCCGCGGCCGCGAAGCCGTCCGGCCGGAAGCCCTGGCCGGTGAGCAGCGCCGGGGTGGTGCCCGCCAGGAGCGACCGGACCAGCACCTGCAGCCCGCCGATGTAGTGCGCCGGCGTGGCCAGCAGCCAGTGGCCGGGGCCGCCGAGCCGGGCGTGGGTGGCCTCGGCGGACGCGGTCAGCGCGCGGGCCGACAGCAGCACGCCCTTGGGCGCGCCGGTCGAGCCCGACGTGGCGATGACCACGGCGGTGTCCGGCTCGGCGGGCTCGGCCGGCCGCATCGCGTCGCGCAGCGCGGGGTCGGTGAACGGCAGCACGGCCGGGCCGCCGCCCAGCGCGTCCGCGACGGCCCTCTTCAGCGCTTCGAGCGCTTCGGGAGTGCCGTCGAGTTCGATCGGGAGCAGCTCAGTAGTAATAGGGGACGTCCTTGAAGTCGGGGTCGCGCTTCTGCAGGAACGCGTCACGGCCTTCGACGGCTTCGTCCTGCATGTACGCCAGCCGGGTGGTCTCGCCCGCGAACAGCTGCTGGCCGACCATGCCGTCGTCGGTGAGGTTGAACGCGTACTTCAGCATGCGCTGGGCCGTCGGCGACTTGCGCGTGATCTCCCACGCCCAGGTCAGCGCCTCTTTTTCGAGGTCGGCGTGCGGCACAACGGCGTTCACCGCGCCCATCTGGTGCATCTGCTCCGCGGAGTACTCGCGGCCGAGGAAGAAGATCTCGCGGGCGAACTTCTGGCCGACCATCTTCGCCAGGTAGGCCGAGCCGTAGCCGCCGTCGAACGAGCCGACGTCCGCGTCGGTCTGCTTGAACTTCGCGTGCTCGGCCGAGGCGAGCGTGAGATCGCACACGACGTGCAGGGAGTGCCCGCCGCCCGCGGCCCACCCCGGCACGACCGCGATCACCGGTTTCGGCAGGAACCGGATCAGCCGCTGGACCTCGAGGATGTGCAGCCGGCCGGCCCGCGCGGGGTCCACCGTGTCGGAGGTCTCGCCGCTGGCGTACTGATACCCGGAGCGTCCGCGAATACGCTGGTCACCACCGGAGCAGAACGCCCACCCGCCGTCCTTGGGCGACGGGCCGTTGCCGGTGAGCAGGACACAGCCGACGTCGGAGCTCATCCGGGCGTGGTCGAGGGCCCGGTAGAGCTCGTCGACGGTGTGCGGGCGGAAGGCGTTGCGGACCTCCGGGCGGTCGAACGCGATGCGCACCACGCGTTTGCCGCCACGGCTCTCAGCGGAGCGGTGGTAGGTGATGTCGGTGAAGGCGAAACCTTCGACCTCGGTCCACGCGGCGGGGTCGAACAGCTCGGAAACTCGGGCGTCATCCACGTTTGGGAGAATAGGACCTGTGGACACAAGCGATCAGTCTGGAGCCTGCCGGTGAACCCTTCCACCGCGCAGGCCAGGGTCATCGTCGACGAACTCGTCCGCAACACCGTCTCGCACGTCGTCCTCTGCCCGGGCTCCCGCAACGCGCCGCTGTCGATCGCGCTCTATGACGCGGCGGCGGCCGGGAAGCTCCAGCTACACGTCCGCATCGACGAGCGCGGCGCCGGGTTTCTCGCCCTCGGCATCGCCGCGCGCACCGGCCGCCCGGTGGCCGTGCTCTGCACGTCCGGCACCGCGGCCGCGAACTTCCACCCGGCGGTGCTGGAGGCCGACCGCGCCGGCGTCCCGCTGATCGTGCTGACCGCCGACCGGCCGCCCGAGCTGCGGGCCGCGGGGGCGTCGCAGGTCATCGACCAGCACCGGCTGTTCGGCAACGCCGCCCGCTACTTCGACGAGCTGGCCGTCGCCGAGCGGCGGGCCGGCCAGAACTCGTACTGGCGCAGCCAGATCTGCCGGGCGTGGAACGCCGCCTACGGCGAGTGGCGCTGCGGGCCGGTGCACCTCAACATCCCATTCCGCGAGCCGCTCGTGCCCGATCTCGACGATGACGGGGAGTGGTACGAGTCCCTCGACGGCCGTCCCGACGGCTCCCGGTGGACCGAGCTGCCGGACTTCGGCGCGTTGCCGTCGTTCGTGGTGCCCTCGGCGCGCCACGGCCTGGTGATCGCGTGCGACACCGGCGTCCAGGCGGCCAGCGAGTGGGCCGAGCAGCACGGCTGGCCGGTGGTGTCGGAGACGGGTGGGCTGGGGTTGTCCGGCGGCACGGCGATCTCGTCGGGCGCGTGGCTGCTGGGTGTCGAGGAGTTCATCGCGAAGCACAAGCCGGAGCAGGTGCTCTGCCTCGGCCGGCCGACGGTGTTCCGGCAGATCCAGAAGGTGATTTCGGACCCGTCGATCGAGGTCCTGCTGGTGCGCCCGGACTCGGACTGGCCGGCGCCCGCACACAACGTCCGGCAGGTCGGGCAGTGGTTCGACGAGCCGACCAAGCCGGCCGACCCGGAGTGGCTGGCGAGCTGGCGCCGGGCCGACGCGGCGGCGTCTTCGGCGGTTTCGGCAGTGCTGGACGCGGAGCCGTGGCCGTCGGGGCTGCGGGTGGCGTCCGAGCTGGTGGACGCGCTGCCCCCGGACTCCCTGCTGGTGGTGGGCTCGTCCAACCCGACGCGGGACGTGGCGCTGGCGGGCCGCCTGCGCCCGGACGTCCTGGTGCACCGCAACCGCGGGGTGGCGGGCATCGACGGAACGGTCTCGACGGCGATCGGCGCGGCGTACGTCCACCGCGGGCCGTCGTACGCGCTCCTGGGTGACTTGACGTTCCTGCACGACGCGTCGGGGTTGCTGACGGGCCCGGCGGAGCAGCGCCCGGACCTGACGATCGTGGTGTGCAACGACGACGGCGGCGGCATCTTTTCCCTGCTGGAGCAGGGCGCACCGGAGCATTCGGCGAGCTTCGAGCGGGTGTTCGGCACGCCGCACGGGGCGGATTTGGGCGCGTTGTGCGCGGGGTACCGGGTGCCGCACGCGGTGGCGGAGACGTTGACGGAGTTCCGCGCGGCGTTGCGCCCGGCGCCGGGGCTGCGGGTCGTCGAGGTGCGGGTGGACCGCTCGCGGCACCGGGACCTGCACGGCCGGCTGCGGTCCGCGGTCGGCTCGGCCGTCTCGGCGGCCTGACCAGCGCGGGGCTTTCGGCTCGGCGCCGACCGTGCGTGTCTTGGCGCGCGGTAAGTCCGAGCGAGTGGTGCCGACGGGGTCGGCTGGCGTACCCGGAGGGTCGGTTCGCGTATCTGGAGAGTCGGTTCGCGTACTCGGAGGGTCGGCTCACGGGGTCAGGCGGGTCGTGCGGTCGGCTCGGCCGTCTCGGCGGCCTGACCTGCGCCGGGCTTTCGCGTACCCGGAGGGTCGGTTCGCGTATCTGGAGAGTCGGTTCGCGTACTCGGAGGGTCGGCTCACATGGGGCTGGCTGATCGCGGGCGAAACCGCTTCGTCAAGCCGTTTCCGATCTTGATCCCAGTAGGCAAGAACCTTCCTTCGCCGGTACCTGGGTGCTGCCCGGCTGGCTACGTTCGAGCGCGCTGATCCTCACCCGTTGGAGGGATTCGAATGCGTGCAAGAACTCGCACCGGCCTAGGTGTGCTCGCGGCCGGGGTTGCCTCGGTGCTGCTCGCCGGTACCGCCAGTGCGGCCCCGGCGCCCGGTGCGCCCGGCGTCGGTGACTCCTACTACCCGAACGCCGGCAACGGCGGGACGGACGTGCTGCACTACGACATCCGCCTGACCTACCAGCCCGCGACCGACGTGCTGGCGGGCACGACGACGCTGCTGCTCACCGCCACGCAGGACCTCTCGCGGTTCGACCTCGACTTCGCGCTGAAGGCGTCGAGCGTGCGCGTGAACAACCGCCCCGCGCAGTTCGCGAACCAGACCGGCAACGGCGAGCTCGTCGTCACCCCGGCGCAGCCGCTGCTCAAGGGCCAGACCGCGACCGTCGTCGTCGCTTACTCGGACACGCCGTCCACCGAGACGGTCGACGGCCTCAACGCCTGGAAGAAGGGCTCTTTCGGCGCGCTAGGCATCGACGAGCCGCAGAGCTCGGCGTGGTGGTTCCCGGCCAACGACCACCCGACCGACAAGGCCACCTACGACGTCACGATCGAGGCGCCGGACGGCAACGTCGCCGTCTCCAACGGCAGCCTGGTGCGCACGACGAAGAGCCGCGCCGGCTGGACCCGCTGGCAGTGGCGCAGCACGAAGCCGCAGGCCACCTACCTGACGTCGTTCATCGTCGGCCAGTACGAGCTGAACCAGTCGACGACCCCGGAAGGCAAGCCGTTCATCACGGCGTACGGCTCCGACCTCGGCGACTCGCTGTACGCGGCGAAGGCCAGCGTCGAGCGCACGCCGGAGATCAACGAGTTCCTGGGCACCCAGTTCGGGCCGTACCCGTTCGAGGCCGAGGGCGGTGTCGTGACCAGCGGCATCACGTTCTCCCTGGAGAACCAGACCCGGCCGACCTACGGCGCCCGCAACTTCCGCGCGGGCTCGAACACGACGCTGATCGCGCACGAGAACGCCCACCAGTGGTTCGGCGACGACGTCTCGCTCGGCCGCTGGAGCGACATCTGGCTGAACGAGGGTTTCGCGTCCTACGCCGAGTGGCTCTGGTCGGAGCACGAGGGTGAGGGCACGGTCGCCGAGCTGGCGCAGTACACCTACGACTCGAACGCGGCCGACGCCGACCTGTGGAAGCTCGTCCCGGCGGACCCGGGCGCGGACAACCAGTTCGACAACGCGGTGTACGACCGGGGCGCGCTGACGCTCCAGGCGCTGCGGACCGCCGTCGGCGACGAGGCGTTCTTCAAGATCCTGCAGACCTGGCACGCGCAGAAGGCGGGCAAGGACGGCCGGATCCTGGAGTTCATCGCGCTGGCGGAGAAGATCTCGGGCAAGCCGCTGCACGACCTGTTCCAGACCTGGCTGTACACGGCGGGCAAGCCGTCGGTGGGCCCGAACGGCGCTACCGCGTTCACGGCGCGTGCGGCCTCGGCCTCGGTGAAGCCGAAGTCGTTCGACCAGATCCAGGCGAACCACCGGAATCTCGCCGCGGAACACGCGCACTGAGCGAGACCGCTACGCTCGCCGCGTGAGCACGAGAGGTGAGCGGGTGAGGCGCGTCGGGTGGTGGACCGCCCTCGGCGTCGCCTCGCTCCTCACCGTCATGTGCGTGTGCCTCCTGTTCGCGGCGATCCGCAACGACGGCGCGATCGCGGCCCAGCTCGGCACGGCGAACGCGACGGTGGACTCGGTGGCGTTCGACCGCACGATCATCCACTTCGAGACCCCGGACGGCATCGTCCACAGCCCGGCGAACGGCGTCCTCTACCCGGACGGCCTGGCCGCAGGTCAGCTGGTCCGGATCGAATACGACGCGTCCGACCCGGAGCTGGCCCGGGTGGCCGGCCGGTCGGCGACGTTGACGCTGCTGCCGCTGGGGAGCTTCGTGTTATTCACGTGGCTGGTGGCGGGGCCGCTGCTGTGGTGGATCCGCCGGGTCGACAAGCGAGCCAAGACGCCAGCCACGTCTTCCGCGTGATCTCGTACTCGACTTCCCCGTGCTCGGCCCCTTCGACCGGATCGTCGTAGTCGGCGGCCGAGGTGAACGCCCTCGCGAACGTGAGGCCGGCCGAGGTCATCGTGGCGCCACCAGCCGCCGAAGTCCTCGCCGGCGAAGCCCATCCAGAAGCCGAACCCGGGAGCGGCGGCGATGCGCCCGTTCGACCTCGTCCCGGGTCGCGGCCCAGCTGGTGAGGTACCGCATGACCTCGGGGTCGGAGTCCAGCTCCGGCTCGAGGTGCTCGTCGGCGAGCGGCACGAGCGTGAGCCGCAGCGCGGGCATGCCCCGATCCTCACAGCGCACGCAACCCGTTTAGCCCGCGTGCGCCGGCCGTGGCCCCGACAGAACCCCACCACACCCTGGGGGCCGTGCCCTGTCCCAGTCTATCGGCGGCCGTAGTCCCGAAGGGGTGACGCGGCAAATCTGTGGACAGCCGCACCCATTGTGGATAACTCAGCCGGTGCGTCTTCCGCTGCTCAGCCCGCGCGCCGTTCGCTGTTTAGCCCGCGTGGGCCGTCTCCTGCCACCAGCCCAGCACCTCGTCCGCCACCCCCGGCGCCGCGACCAGCAGGCCGTCGGTCGGCAGCGCCGTGTCGTCGCCGTGGCGGTCCAGCACCACCGCCCCCGCCTCGATCGCCATCGCGACGGAACCGGCCACGTCCCACTCGTGGTAGCTGTGCAGCACCGCCGCGGCCGCGTGGCCCAGCGCCACCTGGGCGATCGACAACGCCGCGGACCCCAGCACCCGCACCCCGGTGCGCGCCGCCGCCGCGCGCTCGATGAAGCCGCCCATCCCCGGCCACGGGCCCTGGCGCGCGAACTCCGTGAAGACCAGCGCGCCCGCCGTCACGCAGCGGTCCTTCAGCTTGACCGGCTTGCCGTTCGCGCGGGCCCCTCGTCCGCGCGCCGCGGCGTAGATCTGGGCCCGGTACGGGTCCGCGACGACCCCCACCACCGGTCCCGCGGCGTCCACCAACGCCAGGCTGTACGCGCACCACGGCACCCCCGCCACGTAGTTCGCCGTGCCGTCGACCGAGTCCACGACCCAGCGGTACTCGGCGACGTCGGCGCCGTGGTCCGCGCCGAACTCGTGGCCGACCACCGGGATGCCCGGGAACTCCGCGGTCAGCACGCGCCGGGTGTGCCGCTCGAGGATCCGGTCGGTGTCGGTGACCCAGTCGAAGGGCGAGTCCAGCGTCGACGGGTGGGCGCCGCGGCCGGCGGTCGCGGTGATCACGTCGGTGGCGTCGTTGGCCAGCCGTCCGGCCACTTCGAGCGCCCTCGACAGCAAGCCGGGCTCGACGGGCCGCGGCGGCCGGGAGGACAAGAGGGTCATGCCTGCTTAGTCTGGGCCCCGCTGGTTTCCGGGACACGACCTTGAGATGACATGTCGTGGCCGATCTGTTCCGGCAGCGTTGGCCGCAGTGTCACGCCGCCGCCAGGATCGGGTGCGATCGTCCAAGACGTGCGAGTCGCCATAGTCACCGAAAGTTTCCTGCCCCAGGTGAACGGCGTGACCAACTCCGTCCTGCGGGTCGTCGAGCACCTGCGCGAACGCGGGCACGACGTGCTGATCATCGCCCCCGGTCCCGGCCCGGACTCCTACCGCGGCGCTCCCGTCGTGCGGATCCCCGCCCTCGACTTCCCCGGCGTCGGCTCCCTGCCGATCGGCGTGCCGACGCGCACGGTGCTCACCGCGCTCGCCGCGTTCGGCCCGGACGTCGTGCACCTGGCCTCGCCGTTCGTGGTCGGCGCGCGCGGGCTGGCCGCCGCCCGCCGGCTGCGCGTCCCGTCGATCGCCGTCTACCAGACCGACATCGCCGGGTTCGCCGCCGCGTACGGCTTCGGCATCGGCGCGCGGGCCGCGTGGCGCTGGGTGCGGCGGCTGCATTCGCGGGCCGACCGGACGCTCGCCCCGTCCAGCGACTCCGTCGAGCAGCTGGAGCTGCACGGCGTCCCGCGCGTGCACCGCTGGGCGCGAGGCGTCGACATCGAGCGGTTCTCCCCGGACCATGCTGACCCGGCGCTGCGGGCCGAGCTGGCGCCGGACGGCGAGCTGCTCGTCGGGTTCGTCGGACGGCTGGCGCCCGAGAAGGAGGTCGACCGGCTGGCCGCGCTCGCCGGGCTGCCGGGGATCCGCGTGGTCGTCGTCGGCGACGGCCCGGAACTGCCCGCCCTGAAGGAACAGCTGCCCGGAGCGGCCTTCCTCGGCGCGAAGTACGGCGAGGAGCTTTCGAAGGCGTACGCGAGCTTCGACGTCTTCGTCCACACCGGCCCGCACGAGACGTTCTGCCAGGCCGTGCAGGAGGCCATGGCGTCCGGCCTGCCGGTCCTCGCGCCGGCCGCGGGGGGCCCGAAGGACCTCGTCCTGCCCGGCCGCACCGGCTACCTGCTGCCCGCGGACCGCGAGCTGTTCGGCCCGGCGCTCGTCGAGAAGGTCGGCGCCCTGCGCGATCCCGCGCTGCGGGCGAGGCTCGGCGAGAAGGCGCGCAAGGTGGTGCTGGGCCGCACCTGGCCCGCGGTCTGCCGCGAGCTGATGGGGCACTACGAAGCCGTGCAGGGCCGGGCCGCCCGCGCGGCCTGACATGCACATCGTCCAGCTCGCGAACTTCTACGGGCCACGTTCGGGCGGGCTCCGCACGGCGCTGCACCACCTCGGCGCCGGGTACGTCGCGAGCGGGCACGAGGTCACGCTGGTGGTGCCCGGCACGCGGTACGCCGACGAGGTTCTGCCGACCGGCGTGCGCCGGTTCTCCCTGCCGGCGCCGAAGCTCCCGGGCACCGGCGGCTACCGCGCCGTCGACCCGCACCGCGTCCGCGCGGTCCTGCGGAAGCTCGAACCCGACCGGCTGGAGGTGTCGGACCGGCTGACGCTGCGGGGGATGGGCGGCTGGGCGCGGCGCCACGGCGTCCCGAGCACGGTCATCTCCCACGAGCGCCTCGACCGGCTGCTGGAGCAGTTCCTGCTGCCCGAGCCGGTGGCGCGCCGGGTCGCCGACGTCGCGAACCGCCGGATGGCCGCGAGCTACGACACGGTCGTCTGCACGACGGCGTTCGCCCGCGCGGAGTTCGACCGGATCGAGGCGCCGAACGTCCACCGCGTGCCGCTCGGCGTCGACCTGGCGACGTTCCGGCCCGCCATGCGCGACGCCGGCTGGCGCGCCGGCCTCGCCGGGGGAGCGGACGCCCTGCTCGTCCACTGTGGACGCTTGTCGCCGGAGAAGCACGTGGAGCGCAGCGTCGACACGGTGGCGGAGCTGACGGAGGCGGGCGCGCGGGTCCGGCTGGTGGTGGCGGGCGACGGGCCGCGGAGACGCGCGCTGGAACGCCGGGCGCGCGGCCTGCCGGTGACGTTCCTGGGGTTCCTGTCCGGCCGCGGCGACGTCGCCAGGCTGCTGGCCAGCGCGGACGTCTCCCTGGCGCCCGGGCCGCACGAGACGTTCGGGCTCGCGGCCCTGGAAGCGCTGGCGTCCGGGACACCGGTGGTGGTGTCGGCGTCGTCGGCGCTGCGGGAGATCGTGCGTCCCGGGTGCGGCGCGGCGGTCGACGACCACGCGCCCGCGTTCGCGGAAGCGGTGACCGGGCTCTTGGAAAGCCCGGAGGACTTGCGCAGGGCGGCCGCGAGGGCGCGGGCGGAGGAGTTCACCTGGCCCGCGGCGGTGGCCGGGATGCTGGCCACCTTCCGCTGAAGGTCCCGGCGGACCGGTCTAGATTCAGGTCATGTCACGCGCAAGCCTGGACAAGGACCCGCACGAAGTCGCCGCGATGTTCGACGGCGTCGCGTCCGGGTACGACCGGGCGAACTCGTTCATGACCTTCGGCTTCGACCGGCGCTGGCGCACCACCACCGCCCGCGTGCTCGACGCCCGCCGCGGCGAGAAGGTCCTCGACCTCGCCGCCGGCACCGGGGTGTCCACCGTCGAGTACGCCCGCGGCGGCGCCTGGTGCCTGGCCGCGGACTTCTCGTTCGGCATGCTGCGCGCCGGGCTGCACCGCAACGTCCCGATGGTCGCGGCGGACGCGCTGAACCTGCCGTTCGCCGACGAGAGCTTCGACGCCGTGACGATCTCCCTCGCCCTGCGCAACTTCGTCGACCCGAAGGCCGCGCTCACCGAGATCGCCCGCGTGGTCAAGCCGGGCGGGCGCCTGGTGATCTGCGAGGTCTCGACGCCGCCGTTCGCCCCGATCCGGTTCGTCCACCGGCGGTTCATGCTGAAGCTGCTCACCTGGGTCGGCAAGCGCACGTCGTCGAACCCCGAGGCCTACTCCTACCTGGCCGAATCGATGCTGACCTGGCCGGACCAGCGCACGCTCGGCGAGATCATCGCGAGCGCGGGCTGGGCCGACGTCGAGTGGTTGAACCTCACATTCGGCGTCGTGGCGATCCACCGCGCGCGCAAGCCTGCCTAAACTCGCGGGTATGAGCCGTCGTAGCCCAGATCAAGACGCCGAAGTCATCGTGGTCGGCGCCGGACCCGCCGGGTCCACCGTCGCGACGTACCTCGCCCGGTCGGGCGTCGACGTGCTCCTGCTGGAGAAGACCGAGTTCCCCCGCGAGAAGGTCTGCGGCGACGGCCTGACCCCGCGCGGCGTCAAGCAGCTCATCGACCTGGGCATCGACACGAGCGAGGACGCCGGCTGGGTGCACAGCCGCGGTCTGCGGATCCTCACCGGCGACCTCACGCTCGAGCTGGACTGGCCGGACCTGACGAGCTACCCGCCGTACGGCGTTTCCCGCACCCGGCACGACTTCGACGACCTGCTCGCGAAGCTCGCGGTGAAGGCGGGCGCCCGGCTTTACGAGCGCACCACGGTCACCGGCGCGATCACCAGCCCGGCCGGGCGCGTGGTCGGCGTCGAGGCGAAGGTCGGCCCGGAGCGGACGCCGGTGAGCTACCGCGCGCCGCTGGTCCTGGCCTGCGACGGCGTGTCCGCGCGGCTCGCGCTGAGCGTCGGCATCCAGAAGAACGAGAAGCGCCCGATGGGCGTCGCGGTGCGCCAGTACTACAAGAGCCCGCGCCACGACGACCCGTTCATCGAGGGCCACCTCGAGCTGTGGGACCGCTCCGACCCGCGCGACCCGAAGCTGCTGCCGGGCTACGGCTGGGCGTTCCCGCTCGGCGACGGCACGGTGAACGTCGGCCTCGGGATGCTCTCGACGTCGGCGTCGTTCCGGAACACCGACTACCGCGCGCTCCTGCGCCAGTGGCTCGACGGGACGCCGGAGGAGTGGGGTTACCGCGAGGAGAACGCGATCGGCAAGGTCGGCGGCGCCGGCCTCCCGATGGGCTTCAACCGCACCCCGCACTACCGCGACGGGCTCCTGCTGCTGGGCGACGCGGGCGGCATGGTCAGCCCGTTCAACGGCGAAGGCATCTCGGCGGCGATGGAGTCCGCGCAGATCGCGGCGGAGGTCGTGGTCCAGGCGCTGGCCCGCCGCGAAGGGGCTTCGCGCGAGCGGGCGCTGGAGGCGTACCCGCGCGCGGTGGGGGAGCTGATGGGCGGCTACTACCAGCTGGGGAACGTCTTCGCGAAGATCATCGGCAAGCCGAAGATCATGCACGCGTGCACGAAGTACGGGCTGCGCATCAACAAGCTCCTGCCGCTGGTCTACAAGGGCCTGTCGGGCTGCTATGACGCGAAGGGCGGCGACGGCGTCGACCGCCTGATCTCGGCCCTGGCCCGCGTCACCCCCACCCCGCGCTGACCCCGAAACCCGTCACTTTCCCTAGGAAAGATGCGTCTTGAGGGCCCTCAAGACGCATCTTTCCTAGGGAAAGCTCAGGGTTGGTCGCGCGCGCGGACACTCGGGTGGCCTAGCAAGTTGGCCGTGCGGTCAGTGGGATAGCTCACACCTCGATGTCCGGTTTGTCCGGCCGGTAAGTGATCTTGAATGACCTTCGTGCAGGTCGCGCGGGCGCTGTTGCCGAGCCGTGACAACGTTGGCGCCGGAAGTTAGGACACCCTTATAACACGGGGGCCTAGGGACAAGAATGTGAGTCGCGTCCTACACTCCCCCCATGCTTTGTGAATCCCTTCACATCCACGACGAGTGGCTTGTGAACTATTTCACAAGCACCTTGAGGTCCAGCCACGGGCCGTAAGGAGACCCTGACCCTCGGCGGTGTGACCCAGGTCCCTTAGGGTGCCGACGAGGCCAAGCGGTTCCCACCACAAGCACAACCGCATCGGCGCGGAAAGGATGGCGAAGACCCCGTGCTGACGTTGCTGACCCGAACCGACACGGTGCAGCTGGCGCAAGAGGCCCCCAGCCTGAAGCCCTACCTGCCCATCGTGATCCTGTTCGTCCTCGCGCTCGGCTTCGCCGTGCTGTCGGTGCTGCTGGGCCCGCTCGTCGGCCCCAGCCGGTACAACAAGGCGAAGCTCGAGGCGTACGAGTGCGGCATCGAACCGTCCCCGCAGCCGCTCGTCGGCGCCGGGCGGATGCCGGTGGCCTACTACATCACCGCGATGATGTTCATCCTGTTCGACATCGAGATGGTCTTCCTCTACCCGTTCGCCGTGCAGGCGAACGCGCTGGGCACGTTCGGCCTGGTGGAGATCCTGCTGTTCATCGCGACGGTCGGCTTCGCGTACGCCTACGTGTGGCGGCGCGGCGGCCTGGATTGGAACTAGACCCATGGGCCTCGAAGAGAAACTCCCCAACGGCATCCTGCTGGCCAGCCTCGAAGGTCTCGTCAACTGGTCGCGCAAGAACTCGATGTGGCCGGCCACCTTCGGGCTCGCCTGCTGCGCGATCGAGATGATGACCGTCGGCGGTTCCCGCTACGACATCGCCCGCTTCGGCATGGAGCGCTTCAGCGCGACGCCGCGGCAGGCCGACCTGATGATCGTCGCCGGCCGGGTCACGCAGAAGATGGCGCCGGTCCTGCGGCAGATCTACGACCAGATGGCCGAGCCCAAGTGGGTGCTCGCCATGGGCGTCTGCGCCTCCTCCGGCGGCATGTTCAACAACTACGCCGTGGTCCAGGGCGTCGACCACATCGTGCCGGTCGACATGTACCTGCCCGGCTGCCCGCCGCGGCCGGAGATGCTGCTGGACGCGATCCTCAAGCTGCACGCCAAGATCCAGGACGAGCCGATCAACGCCCGCCGCGCCGCCATCCGCGCCGCCAGCGGGGCCCGCACCGAGCTCGTCGCGTCGTCGATCAAGTACGCGAAGAAGTAGAGCGATGACTGAGAACCCGCAACCCGGCGAAGAGCAGTCCAGCGCCGAACGCGCCGAAACCGGCCTCACGGCCAAGGGGCAGGGCGCGGCCGAACCGGTCGTCACCGGCCGCGAACGCCAGGGCATGTTCGGTGTCCACGGCACCGGCGACACCTCCGGCTACGGCGGCGTCCGGCTCCCGGCCTACAGCCCCGCGCCCGCCGAGCGCCCGTACGGCGGCTGGTTCGACCAGTTCGCCGACGAGTTCTACGCGGCCCTGTCGGACAACAAGATCCCCGCCGAGGCGATCCTGCAGACGACGGTCGACCGCGGCGAGATCACCTTCTACGTCGCCCGCGAGCACCTGCCCGCGATCGCGAAGGTCCTGCGTGACGACGGCGGTCTCCGCTTCGAGCTGCTGTCCTCGGTGTCCGGCGTGGACTACGGCGTCGACGTCCCGCAGCGGCTGCACTCGGTGTACCACTTCACGTCGCTGACCTACCGCCGCCGCATCCGGCTCGAGGTCACCCTCGACATCGAGGACGCGCACGTGCCGTCGCTGGTCGGGCTCTACCCGACCGCCGACTGGCAGGAGCGCGAGGCCTGGGACATGTTCGGCATCGTCTACGACGGCCACCCGGCGCTGACCCGGATCCTCATGCCGGACGACTGGGACGGCCACCCCCAGCGCAAGGACTACCCGCTCGGCGGGATCCCGGTCGAATACAAGGGCGCGGAGATCCCGCCGCCGGACCAGCGGAGGTCGTACTCGTGAGCAGCACCGAGAACCTGTCGGACGTCACGACCGGGACGAGCACCACCGAGACCGGCAGCGACAGCACCGACAACGTCAACTACGCCGATTCCCGTGACACCACCGAAGGCCGCGTCTACTCGGTCTCCGGCGGCGACTGGGACGACGTCATCGCCGACGCGGCCCACGACGAGCGCATGGTCATCAACATGGGCCCGCAGCACCCGTCGACGCACGGCGTGCTCCGGCTCGTGCTGGAGATGGAGGGCGAGACCGTCACGCAGCTGCGGTCGGTCATCGGCTACCTCCACACCGGCATCGAGAAGAACTGCGAGTACCGGACCTGGACCCAGGGCGTCACGTTCGTGACGCGCATGGACTACCTGGCCCCGCTTTCGACGGAGATGGCGTACTGCCTCGGCGTCGAGAAGCTGCTGCAGATCGAGGCCCCGCGCCGCGCGCAGCTGCTGCGCGTGATGCTGCTGGAGATCAACCGGATCGGCTCGCACCTCGTCTACATCGCCACCGGCGGCATGGAGCTCGGCGCCACCACCGCGATGACGCTCGGCTTCCGCGAGCGCGAAGAGGTGCTGCACCTGCTGGAGCACCTGACCGGCCTGCGCATGAACCACGCGTTCATCCGCCCCGGCGGCCTCGCGCAGGACATGCCGGCCGACTACCACGAGAAGGTCAGCGAATTCATCAAGACGATGAAGCAGCGCCTTCCGTTGTACGACAAGCTGTTCACCGGTCAGCCGATCTGGCGCAACCGGCTCAAGGGCGTGGGTTACCTGCCGGTCGACGCGTGCCTCGCGCTCGGCGTCACCGGCCCGGTGCTGCGGTCCGCGGGCCTGCCGTGGGACCTGCGCAAGACCGAGCCGTACTCCTGCTACGACGAGTTCGACTTCGACGTGCCCGTCGACAACGGCGCCGACTGCTGGTCGCGCTACCTGATCCGGGTGCACGAGATGCACGAGAGCCTCAAGATCATCGAGCAGTGCCTGGAGAAGCTCGAGCCGGGCCCGGTCATGGTCGAGGACAAGAAGGTCGCCTGGCCCGCGCAGCTGTCCATCGGCAGCGACGGCATGGGCAACTCGCTCGAGCACGTCAAGAAGATCATGGGCCAGTCGATGGAGTCCCTGATCCACCACTTCAAGCTGGTCACCGAGGGCTTCAAGGTGCCGGCCGGGCAGGTCTACACCTCGGTCGAGTCGCCGCGCGGCGAGCTCAGCGCGCACCTGGTGTCCGACGGCGGCACGCGGCCGCTGCGGGTCCACGTGCGCGAACCGAGCTTCGTGAACCTGCAGTCGATGCCCGCAATGGCCGAAGGCGGCCTGGTCGCGGACGTGATCGCCGCGATCGCCTCGATCGACCCCGTCATGGGGGGAGTGGACCGATGACCTCAGCTGTTCCCGAACCGGGACCGAACGACGCCGCGACGACGTACGCCGCGGCCGGCCCGGACACCGACGTCGTCGCCATCGCGCCGGACCCCGGGGTGGCCGCCGGGATCATCGAAGACACGCCGCTCGAAGACATCTTCGACGAAGGTGTCGTGGCGCGGGCCCAGGACCTGATCGCGCGCTACCCGATGTCCCGCTCGGCGCTGCTGCCGATGCTGCACCTCGTGCAGTCGGTGCAGGGCTACGTCAGCCAGGAGGGCATCGCGTTTTGCGCGAAGCAGCTCGACCTGTCCGACGCCGAGGTCAGCGCGGTCGCGACGTTCTACACGATGTACAAGCGCAAGCCGTGCGGCGAGCACCTCGTGAGCGTCTGCACCAACACGCTGTGCGCGGCCATGGGCGGCGACGCGATCTACAAGAAGCTCCAGACGCACCTCGGGTCCGAGTCGGAACCGCTGGGGCACAACGAGACCGCGGGCACGCCGAACGAGCCGGGCTCGATCACCCTCGAGCACGCCGAGTGCCTCGCGGCCTGCGACCTCGCGCCGGTCATCCAGGTCAACTACGAGTACTTCGACAACCAGACCGAGGAGAAGGCCGTCGCGCTGGTCGACGCGCTGCAGGCGGGCAAGCGCCCGGCCCCGACGCGCGGCGCCCCGCTGACGAACTTCAAGGGCGCCGAACTGCAGCTCGCCGGGTTCTTCCCGGAGGACGAGCGCCAGTACCGCACCGACGTCGACGGCCCGTCGCAGGCCGTCGAGACGCTGCGGGGCGCGCAGCTAGCGCAGGAGCGCGGCTGGGTCGCCCCGGTGGCTCAGGACGTTCCGCTTCCGGCTGTGCCCGTTAAAGAGGGGGAGAAGAAGTAATGGCCGACCCCATCACTCCGGTCCTCACGAAGCGCTGGCTGTCGCCGAACTCCTGGCAGATCGGCACGTACGAGGCGCTCGAGGGCTACACGGCCGTCCGCAAGGCCCTCGCCGGGACGCCGGAGCAGCTCGTCCAGCTCGTCAAGGACTCCGGCCTGCGCGGCCGCGGCGGTGCCGGCTTCCCGGCCGGCATCAAGTGGTCGTTCATGCCGCCGAACTTCGACAAGCCGCACTACCTGGTGATCAACGCCGACGAGGGCGAGCCGGGGACCTGCAAGGACATCCCGCTGATGATGGCGGACCCGCACTCGCTCATCGAGGGCTGCATCATCGCCTCGTACGCGATGCGGTCCAACCACTGCTTCATCTACGTCCGCGGCGAGGCGCTGCACTGCATCCGCCGCCTCAACGCGGCCGTGCGCGAAGCCGAAGCGGCGGGCTACCTGGGCGAGAACATCCTCGGCTCCGGCTTCGACCTCAAGATCACCGTGCACGCCGGCGCCGGCGCGTACATCTGCGGTGAGGAGACGGCGCTGCTCGACTCGCTGGAAGGCCGTCGTGGCCAGCCGCGGCTCAAGCCGCCGTTCCCCGCGGCCGCCGGTCTTTACGCCGCGCCGACCACGGTCAACAACGTCGAGACCATCGCGAGCGCGCCGTTCATCGTCAACGGCGGGTCGAGCTGGTTCCGCGAGATGGGCCGCGAGAAGTCGCCCGGCCCGAAGATCTACTCGATCTCCGGCCACGTCGAAAAGCCCGGCCAGTACGAGTGCCCGCTCGGCACGACGCTGCGCGAGCTGCTGGACATGGCGGGCGGCATGAAGGACGGCATCCCGCTCAAGTTCTGGACCCCGGGCGGCTCGTCCACCCCGATGTTCACCGCCGAGCACCTCGACGTCCCGCTGGACTTCGAAGGCGCGGCGGAAGCGGGCTCCATGCTCGGCACCACCGCCGTCCAGGTCTTCAACGAGACCGTGTCGGTGCCCTGGGCCGTGATGAAGTGGACCCAGTTCTACGAGCACGAGTCCTGCGGCAAGTGCACGCCGTGCCGCGAAGGCACGTACTGGCTGGCGCAGATCCTCGAGCGGATGGTCGAGGGCCACGGCACCGAAGAGGACATCGACACGCTCCTCGACGTCTGCGACAACATCCTCGGCCGGTCGTTCTGCGCCCTCGGCGACGGCGCGGTGTCGCCGATCCAGAGCGGCATCAAGTACTTCCGCGAGGAGTTCCTCGCGCTGTGCGAGAAGAACCGGCACGAACAGACCAAGCCCGAACTCGTGGGAGCGCAGGCATGACGATCGCGCCCGACAAGCCCGAGACCCGAGAGACGCCGGTCCCCGAAGGCCACGTCAAGCTGGTCATCGACGGCGAAGAGGTCATCGCCCCCAAGGGCGAGCTGTTGATCCGCACGGCCGAACGCCTCGGCACGGTCATCCCGCGGTTCTGCGACCACCCGCTCCTCTCGCCGGCCGGCGCCTGCCGCCAGTGCCTGGTCGAGGTCGAGATGGGCGGCCGGCCGATGCCGAAGCCGCAGGCGTCCTGCACGATGACCGTCGCCGACGGCATGGTCGTCAAGACGCAGCTGACGTCGCCGGTCGCGGACAAGGCCCAGCAGGGCGTGATGGAGCTCCTGCTCATCAACCACCCGCTGGACTGCCCGATCTGCGACAAGGGCGGCGAGTGCCCGCTGCAGAACCAGGCGCTGGCCCACGGCCGCACGGAGTCCCGGTTCGTCGACACCAAGCGGACGTTCCCGAAGCCGCTGCCGATCTCGACGCAGGTGCTGCTCGACCGCGAACGCTGCGTGCTGTGCCAGCGCTGCACCCGGTTCTCCAGCGAGATCGCCGGCGACCCGTTCATCGAGCTCCTCGAACGCGGCGCCCACCAGCAGATCGGCACCGCCGAGACGGCGGACGTCCTCGACCTCGCGTCGCGGACGACGAGCGGCCAGCCGTTCCAGAGCTACTTCTCCGGCAACGTCATCCAGATCTGCCCGGTCGGCGCGCTGACCAGCGCCGCCTACCGGTTCCGCTCCCGCCCGTTCGACCTCGTGTCCGCGCCGAGCGTGTGCGAGCACTGCTCGTCCGGCTGCGCCGAGCGGACCGACTTCCGGCGCGGCAAGGTCCAGCGCAAGCTGGCCGGCGACGACCCCGAAGTCAACGAAGAGTGGATCTGCGACAAGGGCCGCTTCGCCTTCCGCTACACCGGCGCCGAGGACCGCATCCGGCGTCCACTGGTCCGCAACCGCGAGACCGGTGAGCTGGAAGAGGCGTCCTGGACCGACGCGCTGCGCGCTGCCGCGGCGGGTCTCACCGAGGCCCGCGCCAACGGCGGCGTCGGGGTCCTGCCCGGTGGCCGGCTGACCGTCGAGGACGCTTACGCGTACTCGAAGTTCGCCCGCGTCGCGCTGCAGACCAACGACGTCGACTTCCGCGCCCGGCCGCACTCGGCCGAGGAGCTGGCCTTCCTCACCTCGCACGTCGTGGGCGTGACGCCGGAGTCCGGCGTGACGTTCGGCGAGATCGAGCGCGCCCGCACGGTCCTGTGCGTGGCGTTCGAGCCCGAGGACGAGGCGCCGATCGTGTTCCTGCGGCTGCGCAAGGCGGCCCGCAAGAACCGCACCCGGGTCGTCCACCTGGGACAGTGGACGACGTCGTCGGTGCGCAAGACGCTCGGCGAGCTGCTCGCCTGCGTCCCCGGCCAGGAGGCCGCGGCCGTCGAAGGCATCGCCAAGCACGCGCCGGACCTCGACGAGGCCCTGCGCGGCGAAGGCGCCGTCGTCCTGGTCGGCGAGCGCGCCGCCCAGGTGCCCGGCCTGTTCTCCGCGCTGCACGACCTCGTCGAGCGCACCGGCGTCCGGCTCGCGTGGATCCCGCGCCGCGCCGGCGACCGGGGCGCGCTGGCCACCGGCTGCGTCCCGACGCTGCTGCCGGGCGGGCACCGGGTGGGCGACGACGCCGCGCGCGTCGCCGTCGAAAACGCCTGGGGCGTCCCGATCCCGGCCGCACCGGGCCGCGACACCACCGGCATCCTGCGGGCGGCCTCGGATCGCGAGCTGGGTGGCCTGGTCGTCGGCGGCGTCGACCCGTTCGACCTGCCGGACCCGGACCTGGCGCTGCGCGCGCTGGATGCCGCAGGGTTTGTGGTCAGCCTCGAGCTGCGCCACAGCGCGGTGACCGAGCGCGCGGACGTCGTGCTCCCGGTGGCCGCCTCCGACGAGAAGGCGGGCAGCTACCTCAACTGGGAGGGCCGCACCCGCCCGTTCGACGTCACGATCGAAGGCACCGGCACCCTGCCGGACTGCCGGGTGCTCGACACCCTCGCCGTCGAGATGGACACCGACCTGTTCACGCAGACGCCGGCCGCCGCCCGCGGCGACTTCGAGAAGCTCGCCCCGGCCTCGGCGCTGCGCTGGGGCAACGTCGCCGCCGAAACCGGCGGAGCGACGGCGGCCCCGGGTGCCGGCCAGGCGGTCCTGTCGAGCTGGCGCCAGCTGATCGACAACGGGTCCCTGCAGGACGGCGAGCCGCACCTCAAGGGCACCCAGCGCACGCCGGTCGCGCGGCTGTCCGCGAAGACCGCCGAAGGGCTGGGCACCACCGTGAAGGTGAGCACCGAACGCGGTGCGATCACGCTGCCGGTGGAGATCGCGGACCTGCCCGACGGCGTCGTGTGGCTGCCGGGCAACTCCGACGGCTCCGCCGTGTTCAAGACGCTCGGCGCCGGGCACGGCGCCGTGGTGAACCTCGCTGGGGGTGAACAGTGACACCGTTGCTGAGCGAAGCTGCTGTGGGCAGTGTCCCGGATGCGGCGACGCGTGCGGCGCTGCTCGCGGACGACCCGTTGTGGCTGATCCTGCTCAAGTGCGTGGTCATCCTGCTGATCGGGCCGATCCTGACGATCTTCCTGATCGTCTGGGAGCGCAAGGCGGTCGGCCGGATGCAGAACCGGCCCGGCCCCAACCGCGTCGGCCCCGGCGGCTACCTGCAGTCCCTGGCGGACGCGATCAAGCTGCCGTTCAAGGAACAGATCATCCCGGACACCGCCGACCGCAAGGTGTACTTCCTCGCGCCGGTCATGTGCGTGGTGCCCTCGCTGATCGCGCTCTCGGCCATCCCGTTCGGCCCGGTCGTGTCGATCTTCGGCGAGCGGACCGTCCTGCAGCTGCTCGACCTGCCGGTCAGCGCGCTGGTGATCCTGGCCTGCTCCTCGATCGGCGTGTACGGCATCGTGCTCGCCGGCTGGTCGTCCGGCTCGCCGTACCCGCTGCTCGGCGGCATGCGCAGCGCGGCGCAGGTGATCTCCTACGAGATCGCGATGGGTCTCTCGATCGTCGCGGTGATCCTGCAGGCCGGGTCGCTGAACCTGGCCGACATCGTCGGCGCGCAGCACAAGGCGTGGTTCCTCTACCTGGTCCCGAGCTTCGTCATCTACCTGATCTCGATGGTCGGCGAGACCAACCGGGCCCCGTTCGACCTCCCCGAGGCCGAGTCGGAGCTGGTCGGCGGCTTCCACACCGAGTACAGCTCGATGAAGTTCGCGATGTTCTTCCTCGCCGAGTACGTCAACATGGTGATCGTCTCGGCGTTCGCGACCACGCTGTTCCTCGGCGGCTGGATGGCCCCGTGGCCGCTGTCGCTGATCGGGAACAACGTGCTCAACACCGGCTGGTGGCCGGTGCTGTGGTTCTTCGCCAAGATGTTCATCCTGCTGTTCGGGTTCATCTGGCTGCGCGGCACGCTGCCCCGCCTGCGCTACGACCAGTTCATGCGCCTGGGCTGGAAGGTCCTGGTCCCGCTGAACCTGGTGTGGATCGTCATGGTGACCTTCGCGAAGGTCATCGCCTGGAACACCGCGTCGATCATCATCGCCGCGGTCGCGATCTTCATCGTCATCGCCCTGTTCTTCTACGTCCGCGCGTCGGGCCGCGAAGAGGAGAGCGAGACCATCCCGGTGACCGGCGGCGGTTTCCCGGTCCCGCCGCTGGACCTCAAGGTCCCGCAGACCACCCCGCGTCAGAAGGCTTTGGCCAAGGCCGAGGCGAAGGCGGCCCGGCGCAAGCCGGCAGCCGTCGGTACCGCAAAGGAAGGAGCGCAAGATGGGGTTTCTTGATCCCGTCAAGGGCTTCGGCGTCACCTTCGGGATGATGTTCAAGAAGGTCGCCACCGAGGAGTACCCCGAGGCCGGCGCACCCGCCGCCCCGCGGTACCACGGCCGGCACCAGCTGAACCGCCACCCGGACGGCCTCGAGAAGTGCGTCGGCTGCGAGCTGTGCGCGTGGGCGTGCCCGGCGGACGCGATCTTCGTCGAGGGTGGTGACAACACCGAGGAAGCCCGGTTCTCCCCGGGCGAGCGGTACGGCGCGGACTACCAGATCAACTACCTGCGCTGCATCGGCTGCGGCCTCTGCATCGAGGCCTGCCCGACGCGGTCGCTGACGATGATCAACTTCTACGAGCTGGCCGACGACGACCGCCAGCGGCTGATCTACACGAAGGAAGACCTCCTCGCGCCGCTCCTGCCCGGCATGGAGCAGCCGCCGCACCCGATGCGGCTCGGTGAGAACGAGCAGGACTACTACGTGAACGGCCCCGAACTGGCACGCGGCGGGGAGGGCGTCAAGTGATCACCGCCCTCCTGGCCCAGGCCCCGACGGGTGCCGCGGCCGGCGTCACCACCGGCGAGGCCATCGCGTTCTGGATCCTGGGCCCGCTCTGCCTGCTCGGCGGGCTCGGCATGATCTTCTCGCGCAACGCCGTGCACTCGGCGCTGTGGCTGGTGCTCACGATGCTGAGCCTGGGCGCGCTGTACATGATCCAGTCGGCGCCGTTCCTGGGCTTCACGCAGATCATCGTCTACACCGGCGCGATCATGATGCTGTTCCTGTTCGTGCTGATGCTGGTCGGCCGCGAGAGCTCCGACTCGGTCGTCGAAGTCCTGCGTGGACAGCGGCTCGCCGCCACCGTCCTCGGCATCGCGATGGCCGCGCTGCTGGCCACCGGCATCTACCGGGCGCTGGCCAACGTCACCCCGGCCATCCCGCTCGACTCGACGACGTCGGCGGGCGGCGGGCCGAAGGGCCTGGGCCGGCTGATCTTCACCGACTACCTGTTCCCGTTCGAGCTGACGTCGGCGCTGCTCATCACCGCCGCGGTCGGCGCGATGGTGCTGGCCTTCACCGACCGGCACGGCAAGGGCGGCAAGCAGACGCAGAAGGAACTGGTCGTCGCCCGCTTCCGCGGTGAGCACGACCGGCCCTCGCCGCTGCCCGGCCCGGGTGTCTTCGCCACCGCCAACTCGGTGGCGACGCCGGCGCTGCTGCCGGACGGTTCGGTCGCCCCGGAGTCGCTCTCGGCGATCATCGAGTCCACGTCGGCGATCGAGCTGGCGAGGGAACGCAAGCTGGTGGCGGACGACAAGCCGCACCCCGACGCGCACGCGCTGGTCGGCCCGGACTCTTCGGAAACCCAGGGGGAGAAGGCATGACCCCGACGTACTACCTGCTGCTGTCGGCGCTGCTGTTCGCGCTCGGCGCGGTCGGCGTGCTGGTGCGGCGCAACGCCATCGTCGTGTTCATGTGCATCGAGCTGATGCTCAACGCCGTGAACCTGTCGCTGGTCACGTTCGCCCGGATCAACGGCGGGCTCGACGGTCAGGTCATGGCGTTCTTCGTCATGGTCGTCGCGGCCGCCGAGGTCGTGGTCGGCCTGGCGATCATCATGGCCATCTTCCGCACCCGGCGCTCGGCTTCGGTCGACGACACCAACCTGCTGAAGTACTAGGAGACCCCCGAGTGACCGCATCATCGTGGCTGCTGGTGGCCCTTCCGGCTCTCGGCGCCTTGATCCTGCTTCTGGCGGGTAAGCGCGCGAAGGCGTGGGGGCATCTGCTCGGCTGTGCCACCGTCACGCTGGCCTTCGTCTACGGCCTGATCCTGTTCTTCACCGCCGACACCGGTACCACGACCGACACCAAGGTGTACTCGTGGATCCCCGTCGGCCAGCTGCAGGTGGACTTCGGGCTGCGGATCGACGCGCTGTCGCTGACGTTCGTGCTGCTCATCACCGGCGTCGGCATGCTGATCCACTACTACTCGATCGGCTACATGGCCGACGACGAGGGCCGGTACCGCTTCTTCGCGTACCTGAACCTCTTCGTCGCGTCGATGCTGATCCTGGTGCTGGGCAACAGCTTCGTGACGCTGTACCTCGGCTGGGAGGGCGTGGGTCTCGCGTCCTACCTGCTCATCGGCTGGTACCAGGGCCGCCCGTCCGCCGCGACCGCGGCGAAGAAGGCGTTCCTGATGAACCGCGTCGGTGACGTCGGGCTCGCGCTGGCGATCTTCATCATGTTCAAGTACGCGGGCTCGACCGGCTACGCGCAGGTGTTCCAGGCGGTCGGCGACGGCAAGTTCTCGCCGGGCGCGATCACCGCGATGGCGATCCTGCTCCTGCTCGGTGCCTGCGGTAAGTCCGGCCAGTTCCCGCTGCAGGCCTGGCTCCCGGACGCGATGGAGGGCCCGACCCCGGTGTCGGCCCTCATCCACGCGGCGACGATGGTGACCGCGGGTGTCTACCTGGTGGCCCGCTCGAAGGACATCTTCAACGCCACCGAGGACGGCAGGCTGATCGTCACGCTCGTCGGCACGGTGACGCTGCTGCTCGGGTGCATCATCGGCTGCGCGTACGACGACATCAAGAAGGTCCTCGCGTACTCCACGGTCAGCCAGATCGGCTACATGATGCTGGCGGTCGGGCTCGGGCCCATCGCGTACGCGCTCGGCATCATGCACCTGGTCGCGCACGGCTTCTTCAAGGCCGGGCTCTTCCTCGGGGCCGGGTCGGTCATGCACGGCATGAACGACGAGGTCGACATGCGGAAGTTCGGCGGCCTGCGCAAGAAGATGCCGATCACCTTCATCACGTTCGGCCTCGGCTACCTGGCCCTGATCGGCATCCCGCCGCTGTCGGGCTTCTTCACCAAGGACGCGATCATCGAAGCGGCGTTCGGCCAGGGCGGCTGGCGCGGCTGGGTGATGGGCGGCGCCGCGCTGCTGGGGGCCGGGCTCACCGCGTTCTACATGACGCGCCTGATGGTGATGACGTTCTTCGGCAAGGAGCGCTGGAAGGACATCAAGAGCACCGACGGCCGCGACTTCCACCCGCACGAGTCCAAGGCGATCATGTGGATCCCGATGGCGGTGCTGGCGGTCGGCTCGGTCGGCGCCGGCGCGTTCTTCGCCCTCGGTGACCGCTTCGCCGAGTGGCTGACCCCCTCGGTCGGCGAGCTGGAGGAAGCGCACCACGCGCCGTTCGACGCCTGGGTGATCTCGGTTGCCGCGATCGTGTTCTCGGTGCTGGGCGTGCTGATCGCGTACCTGATCTTCCGCCGTGACGTCCCGGTCGAGCGGCCCGAGCGGGTCTCGTTCGTCACCCGCGCCGCGCGCAAGGACCTCTACGGCAACGCCCTCAACGAGACGCTGGTCGCCCGCCCGGGCACCTGGCTCTCGCGGGCGCTGGTGTTCGTCGACAACCGCGGCGTCGACGGCGCGGTCAACGGTCTGGCCGCCTCCCTCGGCGGCGGCTCCGGCCGGCTGAGGCGGCTCCAGACCGGGTTCGTCCGGTCCTACGCGCTCTCGATGCTGGGCGGCGCGTTCCTGCTTCTGGCGGCTCTCCTGCTGGTGAGGTTCTCCTGATGACCTGGTTGCTCATCCTCATCCTGGTGCCGCTCGCCGGTTCCCTGGTGCTGGCGTTCCTCAAGGGGAACGACCGCGCCGCGGTGCTGGCCGCGCTGGGGTTCTCGATCCTCGAGCTCGTGCTCGTGATCCCGTTCTGGGCGAGCTACTCGCCGTCGGGCGCGCGGCTGCAGCAGACGTCGAGCTTCGACTGGATCCCCAGCTTCGGCGTGCACATCGCGTTCGGCACCGACGGCATCTCGCTGATCATGATCGCGGTGATCGCGCTGCTGGTGCCGATCGTCGTCGGCGGGCTCGGCACGCTGGACAAGCTGCCGCCGGGCCGCAGCGCGGGCGGGTTCCTCTCGCTGATCCTGCTGCAGGAAGCGCTCACGATCGGCGTCTTCGCCGCGACCGACGTCTTCCTGTTCTACGTGCTGTTCGAGATCATGCTGATCCCGATGTACTTCCTGATCGGCGGCTACGGCGGCGGGAACCGGCAGTACGCGGCGGTGAAGTTCTTCCTCTACTCGTTCCTTGGCGGCCTGATCATGCTGGCGTCGGCGATCGGCGCGTACTCGCTGGCGAAGGACAAGCTCGGGCACGGCACCTTCGACTGGGCCACGCTCGTCACGGTCGTCCGCGACGCGCCGCTGTCCACGCAGATCTGGCTGTTCCTCGGGTTCTTCCTGGCGTTCGCGATCAAGGCGCCGCTGGTGCCGTTCCACACCTGGCTGCCGGACGCGGCGGGGGAGGCGCCGATCGGCGTCGCCGTCCTGCTGGTCGGCGTGCTGGACAAGGTCGGCACGTTCGGGTTCCTGCGCTACTGCCTGCCGATGTTCCCCGACGCGAGCAAGGCACTGGCGCCGCTGGTGCTGGTGCTTTCGGTGATCGGCGTCCTTTATGGATCGATCCTCGCGGCGGGCCAGCGGGACATGAAGCGGTTCATCGCTTACGTGTCCATCGCGCACTTCGGCTTCATCTCGCTCGGCATCTTCGCGTTCAACGAGCAGGCGATGGTCGGCTCGGCGACGTACATGCTGAACCACAGCATCGCGACCGGCATGCTGATCGTGGTGATCGGCCTGGTGATCGCGCGCGGCGGGTCGTCCCGCATTTCGGACTACGGCGGCATGGCCAAGGTGACGCCGTTGCTGGCGGGCCTGTTCCTGCTCGCCGGGCTGTCCACGTTGTCCCTGCCGGGCACCAACTCGTTCGTCTCCGAGTTCCTGGTGCTGATCGGGGCGTTCGTGGACCAGCCGGTGTACACGATCCTCGCCACGGTGGGCATGGTCCTGGCCGCGGCGTACGTGCTTTGGCTCTACCAGCGCGTCATGCAGGGGCCGGTCCGTGGTGACGCCCTGATCGGCGTCGGCGGCGGGCCGGGCACGGCGATGGCGCCTGAACTCGGCGCCAAGAAGGCCATCACGGACCTGAGCGGCCGCGAGATCGCGATCGTGGCGCCGCTGGTCGTCCTGGTCCTCTTCCTCGGCTTCTACCCGAAGCCGGTGCTCGACACAGTCACCCCGACGGTGCAGCAGACGCTGTCCGCGGTCCAGGGAGGCAAGTAACCGTGCTCGACATCCTCCTGACCCAGGCACCGGAGCCGCCGGTGCAGGTGCCGTCGGTGGACTACCCGGCGGTCCTGCCGATGCTGATCGTCTTCGGCGCGGCGTGCGTCAGCGTCCTGGTCGAGGCGTTCGCCGCGAAGCGCTCACGCTTCGGCCTGCAGGTCGGGCTGAGCCTGGCGGCGATCGTCGCGGCCGGCGTCAGCCTGTTCATCTACGCCACGGGCGACGCGCCCGCGGGCGGCGTGAAGACGTTCAGCGGCGCGATCTCGATCGACAAGCCGGCGCTGTTCCTCTGGGGCACGCTGCTGGCGCTGGCGGTCGGCGCGGTGCTGCTGATCTCCGACCGCGTGGTCGAGCCGGGCGGCGCGCTGGTCGCGCAGGCCGGCATCCGCCCGGGCACGGTCCAGGACCGCGCCCAGACGGCGACGGTCATGCAGACCGAGGTGTTCCCGCTGACGCTGTTCGCCCTCGGTGGCATGATGGCGTTCTGCGCGTCGAACGACCTGCTGACGATGTTCATCGCGCTGGAAGTGCTTTCCCTGCCGCTGTACCTGATGTGCGGCCTGGCCCGGCGCCGTCGGCTGCTGTCGCAGGAGGCGGCGGTCAAGTACTTCCTGCTCGGCGCGTTCTCCTCGGCGTTCTTCCTTTATGGACTCGCGCTGCTGTACGGCTACGCGAACTCCGTGAAGCTGGGCGACATCGCGGCGGCGGCGGCCGGTTCGGACCGCTCGGACACGCTGCTGTTCGCGGGCCTCGGCCTGCTGGTGGTGGGCCTGCTGTTCAAGGGGTCGGTCGGCCCGTTCCACACGTGGACCCCGGACGTGTACCAGGGCGCGCCGACGCCGGTGACGGCGTTCATGGCGGCGTGCACGAAGGTCGCGGCGTTCGGCGGGATCCTGCGCGTGCTGTCGGTGGCGTTCGGCTCGACCAGCTGGGAGTGGCGCGGCGTCCTGTGGGGCGTCGCGATCATCTCGATGGTGATCGGCGCGGTGCTGGGCCTGACCCAGACGGACGTCAAGCGCATGGTGGCGTACTCGTCGATCGCGCACGCGGGCTTCCTGCTGGTGGGCGCGATCGCGATGACCCGCGACGGCTTGTCGAGCACGCTGTTCTACCTGCTGGCGTACGGCTTCACGACGCTGGCGGCGTTCGGCGTGATCAGCCTGGTGCGGGACTCTTCGGGCGAGGCAACGCACCTCTCGGCGTGGGCCGGCTTGGCGAAGCGGTCGCCGCTGGTGGCCGGGGTCTTCACGTTCTTGCTGCTGGCGTTGGCGGGGATCCCGTTGACGTCCGGGTTCGTGGGCAAGTTCGTGGTGTTCTCGGCGGCGCTGTCGGACGGAATGGCCCCGCTGGTGGTGGTGGCCCTGGTGTTCAGCGCGGTGGCGGCGTTCTTCTACCTGCGGGTGATCGTGCTGATGTACTTCTCCGAGCCGGCGGCCGACGGCCCGACGGTGACGATCCCGGGCTTCGGCACGGGAACGGCGATCTTCCTGGGCACGGCGGTGACGCTGATCCTCGGCCTGGTCCCGGCCTTCGCCCTGAGCTGGGCCGGCGCGGGCGGTTTCGCTTCCTGAGTTGGGTTCTTCAGGCCGCCACTCCCTTTATTCGGGGGTGGCGGCCTTCAGTTTGTGGCTCAGTTGTTTCGGATCGCCGGGCAGGACGCTGATGTAGCCGTCGGCGAGCGCGATCCCGACGCGCCCTGCGTCGAGGTCCAGGTAGTTGACGGTCGTGTCCCCGGCGTAGAGCTGTCCGACGCCGAAGTGGGGTTGCCGGAAGATGGCGTCGAGCTCCTGCGCTTCCCGGCTCCGCGCGGGGGCGTCGTCGAAGATGTCGCTTTCTTCCTGGGCCTTGAATTCGTCCTGGGGAAGCGAGAAGGGCTTGATCGGCGCGGGCTGGTACGGCGGCAGGTTGGTGACGAGGGCGTCGGCGGGGTGGGTGTCGGGGGAGACGCCGGTGAGCTCGACGGTTTCGCCCTGGCAGACAACGCTGACGACGGTGCGGTTGCGGGCCACGACGAGGATGCCGATCTGGCGCTCGGTGTCGCGCGCGTAGGCGGAGAACTCGTTCGCCGGGCGGTCGATGAGGTGCAGGACGTCTTCGAACTCGGGCGTGAAGCCATCGCCTTGGGTGAAGCCGTAGCGGCTGAGTTCCTCGAAGGCTTCGCGGTTGACGGTGGTCTTCGCTGAGGGCGGGATGTACCTGAGTCCCTGGGCGAAGATCGGGTGCGGGTCGCCGCCGCCGACGTTGCGCAGGGCGGTGAGCAGGGTGGTCAGGGTGAGTTCGGCGTTGAGCATGGGTCTAGTTCTTGGGCCGGTTCTCGCCGATCACCGGAGGCATCGGCTTTTCGGTGAACCCGCCGAAGGTTTCGTCCGGGTCGGGATTGCGCAGGTAGGGCGCGGATTTCTTTTCTTTGTCTTCTTCTTTGCCTCCGCGTCCGCCTGCGGGGGAGCCCATGGGCATGCCGTTGGCACCGCGGGCGCCGGGGGTGCCTCGGGTCGTCGCGCCGTTGGGGAGTCGTTCTTCGGGGAGGCGGGCGCCGGTGCTTGGGCCGGGAGTTCGGGTGCCTGTCCCTGTCCCTGTTCCTGTTCCTGGGTTGGTGCCTGGTCGGTACCCGGTGCCGGTTCCGGTGTTCGTTCCGCTTCCGTATCCGCCGGTTCCGGTGGGGGTTCCGTAGCCACCGGTGCCGGGCCCGAAGGGGGCGTAGGCGTTGTTCCCGCTGAAGTTGCCACCAGTCTGCCCGGTAGGCCCGAACTGATACCCACCCTGAGCAGCGGGAGGCGCGACGGGCGTGGGGACGTAGCTGTTGGCGTGGGTGTTGTCGAGGTTATTCGTTCCGGGCTGCTGAACCTGGCTCTGGAACTGGCTTTGGGTTTGGTTCTGGTTTTGGTTCTGGTACTGGCTTTGAACTTGGTTCTGTCCGGGTTGGACGTTCTGCCGTGTCTGCTGCGCGGGAACTTGCGGCTGCCGCGGTTTCCGAGCCCACTCACCGGTATCGGTGGGGCCGACCTTCGTGGTGGTCTTGCTGTCGGTGCCGTGCCCGGGCGTCGCCATGCCGATGGGCGCACCGGAGTCGGCGAGCTGCGCGTACTGGGCGGGCATCTGCTGACCATTGGTGCCACTGGCAGAGTGATAGGCACTGAAGGCGTCGATATTGGCCTGGCTGTCAGCCTGCCAGCCGGCGACCTTGGTCTTGTAGGGCCCGGTTCCGTCGCCGTTCATGGCATGAAGAACATCGTCGATGGTGACATCGGGAGGCTGCGGAGCAACGGGTTTGACGGAGTTCTTGGCGGTCCCGAAGGCATCCATCTGAGCACCGACAGCGGTCTGGGCAGTCTTGAGATGAACAGCATCATCAGCAGCGGCTTGAACAAGGGGGAGGGTGGCGTCAGCAGCAGAGTTCCCGGCAGCCCCTTGCCACCCGGACATGGTCTTGGCGCGAAGAGCGCTGATCCGCTGAGCCCGCTCAACCATCCGAGCAGTCAACTGATTGGCGCCGTCGTGTGCATCGGCCAGTGAACCGGTGCCTTCGCCACCTGTGATCTGTTCGTAGATCTGCGCCGCCGTCAGAGGTCCTTCGGTGGCCATCAATTCGCCTTCCGAAGGTTGTCCAGTACTTTCGCGGCTACGTCATGTGCGGCTGCGCATGGGTCTTTCTTCTGAATATTAGTCTCTGACAACGCGACAGAGATATCAACCTGCTGAGTGTCGCTCGTGCCCAGGGCAAGTGTGCAACGACCCTTGCTGTTGCGCTCGTCGACCATGCCAAAAGCCACGGTTGGGTAGCCGTCGATAGGCTCAAGCGGTAGGAAGAATGGATAAACGGAATCTTTTGATTGGTAGATACCGGTTAGTCCGAGGTTGGTAGCCTTGAAGTACGTCACACCAACGCCAGCCTGAGAAACAGCGGGAACATCCCAGTTGCAGGTCGGGCCAGCCTGGTCATCCACCACGGGCTTGGCATCCACTTCGGAGCCGAGGAGCTCGTGGCTCTGCGCCGTGGTCAACGAGTCGCACGGAAATCGCTGGAAGTGGCTGATGTCGAGCGGAGTTTCGACCTTCGGTGCTCCGGCGCCCGGTACCGCCTCCGAGGACTGCGAGGGCGAAAGCGACTGACTTGGGAGGCTCGGGGAGGGCGACGCAGTCCCATTAGTGTTACTGCTGCAACCCGCGAGGACCAGGAACGATGCGCAAGTCAAGGTGAGGGTTCGACGCATCAAAGCGTGCCTCCAGTCTGATTGATCTCTGACTCGTGAGTCGCCTCAGCGTCTTTGTACTTACCCAGGGCGGTCTCGAACTTCTTCGCCATCGTCCGGCAGTAGCGTTCGCGCTCGCCGAGTGTATCCAGCAACGCCCGACCCGAATTCCGGATCTGCTCGGCGTTGCTGTCGCTCGCGTACTCCAGACCCGGCGCTCTAGTCTGCGCCAGCTGTTCCGCGCGTCGTTGGTCGTTGCGAAACTCGTTCGCCAAGTCGTTCCACTCGTGCATCAACTCACGCAGCGCCGCCTCGTCGTACTCAAACCCCGACCCGCTCGCCCCGCCCCCGTACGACCCCGCCCCCGGAATGGCCGGCTGCGCAGGCGCTCGCCGGGTCCCCGGGTCGTAAACCGGACCCTCAGGCATCACTCAACCCCGTCGTCATCAGCTCTCCCCTAGCTTGCAGTGTGCTCCGCCCCGGGCACCCTGCGTATCCGACGGCGCACAGACTACCAGGGTTCCCACACCCCAAAAGCCGGCGCAGAACGAGGGCCGCGGCCCCCTCGGCCGCGGCCCTCGGTGCCTCTTACGGGGTCGGTGAGCAGGAGGTGTGACCCAAAACCACCTGGCCGCTGATGCCCGACGCCGGGAGGAAGGTGATCCGCAGCATCGTCAACCCGATGCTGCCGTCGCCCGGGAGGTTCTGGGTGTTGAACACCGCGTTCGCCAGCACCGTGCCGTTGGACTTCTTGAGCGGCGCCGTGTAGCCCACCGGGACCGGGCTCGGCGGGTTCGGGATGCCCGACATGCCGCCGTAGCCCCAGTTCGCGTTCGTCTGCGTGTGCGTCGCCGTGCAGGTCACCGTGTACGTCGACAGCTTGATCCGCGGCCCGCCCGCGCTCACCAGTGCCGACAGCTCGAAGTCCTTGCCCGTCGCCGTGGACTTGGTCGTCGTCGCGTCCGTCTCCGGGTCCGTCACCGTCGTCGTGCACGACGAGGCGCCGCCGCCGAAGGTGATGCCCGTCTTCGTCACCTTCTGGGCCGTTGCGCTCGTCGGGCCGTCCACCGAGCACTTGCCCTGGACCGGCACCTTGATCGCCACGTCACCCTTGGTGAACTCGGCCGAGCCGATCTGGGCCACGCCCGGTTGTGGTGCGGCCTGCGCCGGCGCCGCGGTGACGGCGAGTCCGGCCAAGATCAGTGTTCCGGCGAGCGCACCCCGCCTCGCGATGGTGTTGCGCATGTCGCGTCCTCCTTGCCGACCGGGGAGAGCGACGCTCTTCCTCGCGCTGAATATCCGCCCGCCCGGGACGTCCGTTGCGCCCGAAACCCCTGATCACCCCTTCGTGGATCATGAACCACCCGTCGGATAATCCCTTCGGTATCCGGATACAGCTCTGTATATTCGCGCGCATGCCGACCTACCGCGTCCTCGTCCGGGGCAAGTTCGACCGGCCCACCCAGGCCACTCGCGAGAAGCTGCTGAGCGCCCTCGGCCACGGCGACGACCTCGGCGGGCAGCTCTTCAGCCCGGACGGCACGCTCACCTACAGTCACCACCTCGGCGGCTTCAGCTTCCGGGTCGCCCTCGACGTCGCTCCCGGTGACGACGCCACACAGCGGGCCCACGACCAAGCCGAGCTGATGGCCATGGAACTGCTGGAGCGGGAGGGCTATCCCCACCGCGACCTGACCGTCAGCTCGACGTGCATGGACGACATCCGGATCAAGCGCCGCTGAGGTGTCATGTTCGTCACCGTTTCCGCAGGACAGCGGGTAAACGACCGCGCGGGGTAGCCACTACGCTCAAGGCATAACCCGACCGGTGCACGAGTAGAGCGGAGCCGACGTGTCTGTGCCTTCCCCAGCCCCCGGGGCGGGATCCCTCCCCGCTGCGCCGGGTGGCGCCCTCGAGGACCTGCGCGCGTCGGTCGGCCTGCAGATCGCCGACGAGACCCTGCTGCGCGCGATCGCTACCGGGCTGGCCGACGTCGAGAAGCTGCTTCGCGAGGTCGTCCGCAGCGACGTCCAGGCCGTCAACGACGCCGCGTTGCACCTGGTCGAGGCGGGGGGCAAGCGCTTCCGTCCCCTGTTCACCCTGCTGTCCTCGCAGTTCGGCCCCAAGCAGGACGACCACGTCGTGATCGCCGCCGCCGCGGTCGAGCTGGTGCACCTCGCCACGCTCTACCACGACGACGTCATGGACGAGGCGGACATGCGGCGCGGCGCCGAGAGCGTCAACGCGCGCTGGGACAACACCATCGCCATCCTCACCGGCGACTTCCTCTTCGCCCACGCCTCGCGCCTCGTCGCCGACCTCGGCACGGACGCGGCACGGATCATCGCCGAGACCTTCGGCGAACTGGTCACCGGCCAGATGCGCGAGACCGTCGGCCCCGGGCCGGGTGACGACGCCGTCGCGCACTACCTCACCGTGATCGCGCAGAAGACCGGCTCGCTGATCGCGACGGCCGGCCGCTTCGGCGGGATGATGTCCGGCGCCGCCGAGGAGCACATCCAGGCGCTGCGCCGGTTCGGCGACATCATCGGCACGGCGTTCCAGATCTCCGACGACATCATCGACATCGCGTCGCCGTCCGACGAGCTCGGCAAGGCCCAGGGCACCGACCTGCGCGAAGGCGTCCGGACGTTGCCGATGCTGTACGCGCTGGCCGACCCGGACACGGATCCGCGGCTCACCGAGCTGCTTTCGGGGCCGATCGCCGACGACGCCGTCGTCCAGGAGGCCCTGGAGCTGCTGCGGGCGAGTAGTGGACTCGAACGCGCACGCGTCACCCTTTCCGACTACGCTCAGCGCGCGCGAGCCGAGCTTGCGGCGTTGCCCGCGTCACCCGCCCGGGACGCGTGCGAGTCGGTCGCCGACTACCTGGTCGCGCGCACGCACTAAACAGGGGCAGGGATAGATGTCCATATTCGGACAGGTTTGGCTGTGGAGCCTCGCCGCGTTCTTCGTCGGAGTCCTCCTCACCTGGCTGGTGCTGGTGCTGCCGCTCCGGAAGAGCGTTCGCAAGCTGGAGAGTTCGCTGGCGCAGGCCCACGCCGACGCCGCGCGCACCCCGGCGAACGCCGCGGGGCTGGCCACGCCGGGCACCGAGGTCTTCGCCCGGCCGGAACGGCGGCCCGAGCCGCGGCCCGAACCGGCGCCGTCGCGGCAGGAGACGTCGTACCCGGGCACGCTGGTCGCCCCGGCGCCGCTCAACCGCGACGACGTCCACGACGACATCGACGAGGACTTCGCCGAGCTGGACTCGCAGGTGCCGCCGGGGTCGCACCCGGACCCCGACGACGCCTTCCGGCCGCAGCCCGAGCCCGAAGACCTCGCCTCGGAGACGCAGTTCCTGACCCCGGTCGCCGAGCCGGAGGACGACGACCCGTACCGCAGCGCCGCGAGCGACTACCTGGCGCCCGAGGACGAGCCCGAGCCCGCCACGCCGGCGCTTTCGCGGCTCGAGCAGCAGCTCGACCCGGAACCCGCCGCCGGTTCGCTGTTCCGGCCCCCGGCGGAGGAGACGCACGCGCCGGCGCCGGACTGGTTCGACCACGAGCCGCCGTCCGAGCGGTCGGCGTTCGAGGAGCCGATGGAGCGCACGCGCTACCTGTCGGTCGGCGGCGACCAGGTCGGGCAGGACGAAGAAGCCGAGCCGGAGGAGGCGCGGCAGTACGCGTTCGCCGGTGACGACACCGGGGCCCTCGGCCAGCTCGACGTGCCGCCGGAGACCCCGGCCGAGGCGACGCAGGTGCTGCCGAAGCGGCAGCCGCGGGAGGCGCTGCGCGGTGGATTCGAGGCGCCGCAACCGATCGAGCCGTCGATGCGCACCGTCGAGCGGCGCGAGACCGACCTCTCCGGCGCGCACAGCGGCTCGCTGTTCGAGCCGTCGGTGCAGCCGAACCAGGTGGCGCCGGCCGCCCCCGAGCCGCCGCCCGCGCGGCAGGTGGCCGGCGACGCGGTCCCGCCCGGCCCGTTCGGCCCCGGCTCGGCGATGCCGCGGCCCGGTGGCGGGCGCCCGGGTGACGGGTTCGAGGTGAAGGCGAGCGTGACGGCGTTGCGCTACTGCACCGAGGAATCGGCGCAGTTCCCGAAGATGGTGGCCGAGGTGTGGTTCCGGACCGCCGAGGACGCCGAGCGGGTCGGGTTCCGGCCGCTCAGCTGATTTCGGTGATGGAAGGGCCGCCCGCGGGCGGCCCTTCGTCGTTCAGGCCGCCTGGAACAGGACCATGGCCGCGCCGCCGGGATCGGTGACGACGACCAGCGATCCGACGGGCAGATCGATGCGCTCCCGCACGACCTTTCCGCCCAGCTCCGCGGTTTTCACCGCGGCGGCGTCCACATCGGACACCGGCGCGTAGGGCAGCCACTGCGGCGCGCGAGCGTCGTCCGGGGCCAGTCCGGTGAGGCCGCCCCACGGCTTTCCGTCCGCGGTGAACAAAGGCCCGGTGGATTCCCAGCCGAGCAGGTCGGCGAAGAACCGCTTGGTGGCGTCCACATCGGACGTCCGGACGTCGAAGAACACGAAAGTTCGCATGACCCAAAACTTAGGACACGTGTCCTAACTCTGGCAACCCCCGAAAGCCGTGAAGGCCCCCCTTCCCGGCGTCTTGAGCCGGTAAGGAGGCCTTCACGGACCTCGAAAGCGGGTTACGCGACCGTCCAGGTGTCCTTGCCGCGCAGCAGGGCCTGCAGGTCGGGCGTGCGGGCCGCGCGGGCCTGCTCGACCTGGGCGCGGGCGCCGTCGTCGTACGTCGGGCGCTCGACCTGGCGGAGGATGCCCGTCGGGACGTGGTTGAGGCTCTGGTCGCCGAGGCGAGACAGCGCGAACGCGTACGACGTGTCGACGATCGACGGGTCGTGCACCACGACGTTGTCCTCGCCGATGTCCGCGACCTTCGCGACGTCCAGGCCGCCCCAGTCGCCGCGCTTGACGCCGAACTCCTGGTTGGGGCCGAAGCGGATCGGCTCGCCCGCCCGCAGCGGGATCAGCCGGGCGGCAGCTTCGTCGGCGTCCTTGAGGACGTCGAACGCGCCGTCGTTGAAGATCGGGCAGTTCTGGTAGATCTCCACCAGCGCCGACCCGCGGTGCTGCGCCGCCGCCTGCAGGACCTCGGTGAGGCCCTTGCGGTCGGAGTCCATCGCCCGGCCCACGAACGACGCCTCCGCGCCGATCGCCAGCGACAGCGGGTTGAACGGCGTGTCCACCGACCCCATCGGCGTCGACTTCGTGACCATGCCCTGGCCCGACGTCGGGGAGTACTGGCCCTTGGTCAGCCCGTAGATCCGGTTGTTGAACAGCAGGATCTTGATGTTCACGTTGCGCCGCAACGCGTGGATCAGGTGGTTACCGCCGATGGACAGCGCGTCGCCGTCACCGGTGACGACCCACACCGACAGGTCCGGGCGCGTGGTCGCGAGCCCGGTCGCGATCGACGGCGCGCGGCCGTGGATCGAGTGCATGCCGTACGTGTTGAGGTAGTACGGGAACCGCGACGAGCAGCCGATGCCCGAGATGAAGACGATGTTCTCGCGCTTGAGGCCGAGCGTGGGCAAGAAGGACTGGACCGCGTTGAGCACGACGTAGTCGCCGCACCCCGGGCACCAGCGGACTTCCTGATCGGACTTGTAGTCCTTGGCCTTCTGTGGCTCTTCGGTGGTGGGCACGAGGTCCAGGCCACCGATGGCCGGGAGCCCGATGTCGATCGCGGTCATTTCGCCGCCTCCGTAGTAACGCCGGTGATGATCTCCGAGAAAAGGTTCTGCAGCTCTTCGGCCTTGAACGCCATCCCGGCGACCTTCGTGTGCGAGTGGACGTCCACGAGGTACTTCGCGCGCAGCAGCAGCGACAGCTGCCCCAGGTTCATCTCCGGCACGACGACCTTGTCGTAGCTGCGCAGGATGTCGCCGAGGTTGGCCGGCAGCGGGTTGAGGTGGCGCAGGTGGGCCTGCGCGATCGGCATCCCGAGCTTGCGCACCCGGCGGCACGCCGCACCGATCGGGCCGAACGAGCTGCCCCAGCCCAGCGCGAGCACGCGGGCCTTGCCGCCGCTCGGGTCATCGACGACCAGGTCGGGGACGTCGATGCCGTCGATCTTCGCCTGCCGCAGCCGGACCATCTTGTCGTGGTTGTCCGGGTCGTAGGAGATGTGGCCGGTCTTGTCGGCCTTCTCCAGCCCGCCGATGCGGTGCTGCAGCCCCGGCGTGCCCGGGACGGCCCACGCGCGGGCGAGCGTCTCGGGGTCGCGCACGTACGGCCAGAACTCGCCGGAATCGTTGTCGGCGTTGGGTTCCGACGCGAACTCGACGTGCAGGTCGGGCAGCGTCTCGACGTCCGGGATCAGCCACGGCTCGGAGCCGTTGGCGATCGCGCCGTCCGAGAGCAGCAGCACCGGGGTGCGGTACTTCAGCGCGATCCGGGTGGCCTCGACGGCCGCGTCGAAGCAGTCCGCGGGGGACAGCGGCGCGACGATCGGGACCGGGGACTCGCCGTTGCGGCCGAACATCGCCTGCAGCAGGTCGGCCTGCTCGGTCTTGGTCGGCAGGCCGGTGGACGGGCCACCGCGCTGGACGTCGATGACGACCAGCGGCAGTTCCACCATCACGCCGAGGCCGACGGCCTCCGACTTCAGCGCGACGCCCGGCCCGGACGTCGAGGTGACGCCGAGTGCGCCGCCGTAGGACGCGCCGAGGGCGGCGCCGATGCCGGCGATCTCGTCCTCGGCCTGGAAGGTGATGATGCCGAAGTTCTTGTGCTTGGACAGCTCGTGGAGGATGTCCGACGCCGGCGTGATCGGGTACGTCCCGAGCAGGATCTGCAGGCCCGAGCGCTGCCCGGCGGCCACGAGCCCGTAGGCGAGCGCGGTGTTGCCGGTGATCTGGCGGTAGGTGCCCTGCTTCAGCTTCGCCGGCGCGACCTGGAACGTCGTCGCGAACGACTCGGTCGTCTCGCCGTAGTTCCACCCCGCCCGGAAGGCCAGGATGTTGGCCTCGGCGATGTCCGGCTTCTTGGCGAACTTCTCGCGCAGGAACTGCTCGGTGCCGTCGGTGGGCCGGTGGTACATCCACGACAGCAGGCCGAGCGCGAACATGTTCTTGCAGCGCTCGGCGTCCTTCTTGCCGAGGCCGGTCTCGGCGAGCGCGCCCTGGGTCAGGGTCGACATGGCGACCCGGTGGACCTGGTAGGCCGCGAGCGTGTCGTCTTCCAGCGGGTCGGCCGCGTAGCCGACCTTCGTCAGGTTGCGCTTGATGAAGTCGTCGGTGTTGAGGATGATCGTCCCGCCGTGCGGGACGTCGCCGAGGTTGGCCTTGAGCGCGGCCGGGTTCATCGCGACCAGCACGTCCGGGCGGTCGCCGGGGGTGAGGATGTCGTAGTCGGCGAAGTGGACCTGGAAGCTCGATACACCGGGAATGGTGCCCTGCGGGGCACGGATCTCGGCGGGGAAGTTCGGCATCGTCGACAGGTCGTTGCCGAACGCGGCGGCCTCGGAGGTGAAGCGGTCGCCGGTCAGCTGCATACCGTCACCCGAGTCGCCCGCGAACCGGATCACGACCCGGTCCAGCTTGCTGATCTCGGTGTGCCTGGTCGCGGCGAGCGAGCCGTGACCAGCGCCGTTGCCGTTCGCACTCGTGCTCATGGGTCAGGGATTCCCTCTCTCCCGACGTTGCGGCCATCGGTCACCTGCCCGGTGTCGTGACAGGCGGATCACCAGGCCCTACCACGAGGTTAGCTCGCGTCCGACCACGATGTTCCTAGACTCCCGCCGTCCGGAACGACCTCATTACTGCGCTACCGCTTCTTCTGTGCTGGTCCGACAAATATGTGTGACCGATGGTAACGGGTAAACCCCTGTCCTCGCTGTGACTCGGGTCTCGCCTAGGGGTGTCCACGTGCTGGGATCAGGAATGGGACCGGATCCGCGCCCGCAGGGCCTCGAGCCGCTCGGCGAACTCCGGCGAGGCCAGCGACGCGAGCTGCGGCTCGATCTCGACGTCGACGGCGTCGGCGTGCGCGGCCAGCGAGGCGGTGGCCCGGAGGCTGCGCTTGGTGGCCAGGAGCGCCTCGCGCGGCGCGGCGACAGCCGGGGCGGCGAGCTCTTTCGCGGCGGCGACGAGGTCGCCTTCGACCACCTTGAGTGCCAGCCCGGCGCGTACGGCGGCTTCGGCGTCGAGCGGCTGCCCGAACAAGGTCATCGCCGCGGCCTGCTGCGGGCCGGCCAGCCGCTGCGTCATCCAGGTCATGCCGCCGCCGGGGTGCAGCCCGAGTTCGAGGAACCGGGCGACGAACTTAGCGCGCGGCCCGGCGATGCGGACGTCGGCGGCGAGGGCGAGGTTCAGCCCGGCCCCGACGGCGGCGCCCCCGACCGCGGCGATGGTCGGCAGCGCGCACCGCGCGACGGCGAGGAAGCCCTCGTAGATGGCACGCAGGCCGGCTTCGTCGGCGCTGCCGAGCGCGGTCAGGTCGGCCCCGGCGCAGAACGCGGGCAGCGTGCCGGTGACGACGACGGCGTGGACGTCTTCGTCCTGTTCCGCGGCTTCGACGGCGGCGGCGAGCTGGGCGGAGAGGTCGAGGGTGAGCGCGTTGCGGCTGCCGGGGGCGTCGACGGTCAGCAGCGCGATGCCGCCGGCGTGCTCGCTGACGATGCTGTCGGTCATCCGGCCAGGGTATTGGTGGTGCGTGAGGGGCACGGTCCTGGCGGCGCTGGACCTGCCCGAGCTGTCCGGCGGACGTCGTCGGCGCGCTGCGGTCGACCGACAGGTGGTGACGTTCCCCGCGGGCGGGCGGCCGGGGCGGCGGCCGCATCCGGGTGAAGCGCCGCTGGTGCTGCGGACGGGCGCTCGTGAGGGGCCCTCCGGAGCTGAGGGCGGGCCTCCGGCCCCCGGTGTCCAGCGTATCGGCGGGGGCCGACAGTTTTGCGATCTCGCGGGCTGGGGCTCGTGGACCTGTACACAGACGCTCCGACCCTGTGGACAAGTGCCCGGTACCTGTGCACAGCTGCCCCGGGCCTGTGGACAACTCCGCGCACCCGGCCGAAACCGTCGGTCCCCGCCGATAAGCTGGAAGACGGGGGCCGGAGGCCTCACTGCTCCGGCGTCGGCGGCCTCTCGAGCAGCCGCGAAAGCACCACCGTCGACACCGTCCGGTCCACGATCTCCAGCCCGCGCAGCCGCTCCAGTGCCGTCTCCAGGTGGTGGATGTCCGCCGCCCGCAGGTGGACGATCGCGTCCGCTGCCCCCGACACCGTGTACGCCGCCACCACCTCCGGCAAGGGCTCCAACCGCGCGCGGATGCGGGCCGGGGTGATGTTGCCCTGGCACGTGACCTCGACGAACGCCTCCGTTCCCCAGCCCAAGGCCTCCGGGTCGACCACCGCTGTGAACCCGCGCAGGATGCCCGTCTCCAGCAGCCGGTCGACCCGTCGCTTCACCGCCGGGGCGGACAGGCCGACCACTTTGCCGATCTCCGCGTAGCTCGAGCGCGCGTTGGCCACGAGGCACGAAACGATTCGCTGGTCGATGGTGTTCACACGCAACACTTAGCACAGATATGCGCAGCGAACAGCGATTGATTGCGAGTTTAGGCGCGCCTTACCCTGCAATCATGCAGGCGATGCGCGTACCGACCACCCGTCGATACCTGATGTGCCCCCCGCGCCACTTCGCGGTGGACTACGTGATCAACCCCTGGATGGACCCGACCCAGCCGGTCAGCGCCGACGTCGCCGTCGCGCAGTGGACCGAGCTGCGTGACACCTACCGCCGCCTCGGCCACACCGTCGAGGAGATCGACCCCCAGCCCGGCCTGCCCGACATGGTCTTCGCCGCGAACTCCGGCACCGTCGTCGACGGCCGCGTCCTCGGCTCGCGGTTCCGCGCGCCGCAGCGGGCCGCCGAGGCCGAGCACTTCCGCCGCTGGTTCGTCGAGCACGGCTACCGCGACATCACCATGCCGGAGAAGATCAACGAGGCCGAGGGCGACTTCGCCTGGACCGGCACGCTGCTGCTGGCCGGCACCGGCTTCCGCACCGACCCGGCCGCGCACGCCGAGGCGCAGGAGGTCCTCGGTGTCCCGGTCGTCTCGCTGCACCTGATCGACCCGCGCTACTACCACCTCGACACGGCGCTGTTCGTGCTCGCCGAAGCGACGGACACGACACGCGCGCAGATCGTCTACTACCCGGAGGCGTTCTCGGCCGGGTCGCGCCGCGTGCTGGAGCGGCTCTTCCCGGACGCCGTGCTCGCGACGCGGGAAGACGCCGAGTGCTTCGGCCTCAACGGCGTGTCCGATGGCCGCAATGTCGTCCTCCCCGTCGAGGCCACCCGGTTGGGTGAACTCCTCGCCGATCGGGGGTACGAGCCGGTGTACGTCGACATCTCTGAGCTGCGGAAAGCCGGCGGCGGCCCGAAGTGCTGCACGCTGGAAATCCGGAAGGGCTGATTTTCCGGAAAACCTGTAACTCACCCGTTTGCCATGGCGATTAATCGAAGTAACAAATCGACTACTCGCGGTGGCAGGCGGTGGGAGCGGTGACGGTGAACCTCGCCCTGCACGGGATCGGGCGGCCGGCTCGGCAGCTCGACCCCGGCGAGGACGAACGCTGGGTGACGGTCGAGCAGTTCGAGCAGGTGCTGGAGGTCGTCGCCGAGCGCGACGACGTCCACCTCACCTTCGACGACGGCAACGAGTCCGACGTCGAGGTCGCCCTGCCGCGGCTGGTCGACCGCGGGCTGACGGCGGAGTTCTTCCCGCTCGCCGGCCGCCTCGGTCAGCGCGGCTACCTCGACCGCGCCGGCGTGCGCGAGCTGGCGCGCGCGGGCATGGAGATCGGCTCGCACGGCTGGGAGCCGCGCGACTGGCGCCGCCTCGACGACCGCCACGCCCGTCGCGAGCTGACGGAGGCGCCGAAGCTCCTCGGCGCTCTGTGCGGCCGCCCGGTGTGCCGGTTTTCGCTGCCGTTCGGTGCGTACGACCGGCAGGTGCTGGCCCGGCTGCGGCAGGCGGGTGCGACGCGGGTGTACACGAGCGACGGCGGCGCGGCGAGCCACGACGGATGGCTGCAGGCGCGCACGGAGCTCCGGCACGACGTCGACGGCGAATGGCTGGACGACGTGCTCGTCGCCGGGCGCCGGCGGGGCGGGAACTGGGTGAGCCGGCTGTTCCGGCGCCCCGCTCGCTGACGCCGTGCCGGCTTTCGCCGGGGCAGGCGTCTTCCCGGTGATCGGCACAGGGCCGAAACCGATTTCGGGGGCCGCCTCCCGGTGAGCAGCGTTTTCGTCAAGGCCGGACGCATGATGGGAAATTCCCGCACCGTCAGGTCTTGTCCCCGCCTTCGTCCCGGGTGCATCCTGGTCGCCTCGCCGCCGTAAGGAAAGTTTCCTAACTAAAGGGAGCACCAATGCGGAGACTCATCCTGCTCGCGACCATGGCGCTCGCCGCGGCCGTGATGCCGTCGGCCCTCGCGTCAGCGGCGCAAGCCCCGGCCGCGGCGCCGGCCACCACCGCGGCCGCCCCGACCGCGGCCCAGCTGCTCGCCAAGACGAACAGCTGCAAGCAGATATCCAACGGCAAGTACAAGACCGACGAAGACGTCTCGAGCAAGACCGTCGCCGTCTGCGACGCCAACGGCGCCGTGTTCTGGAAAGCCGACATGGACATCGACTGCGACGGCCAGCGCTCCACGCAGTGCAACGAGGACACCGACTGCTGCTACCAGGACGACACGGCGTTCCACCAGTCCGACGGCAAACCGCTCAACGCCGCGAAGCTGCCCTACATCGTCGTGCCGAGCTCCAGCAGCATCTGGAAGTACTCGTCGTCGCAGCTGAAGGGCGGCGGCTCCTGCGCGGTGATCTACAACGGCAAGGTCGAGTACGCGGTCATCGGCGACACCGGGCCGAGCCAGATCATCGGGGAAGCCTCCTACGCCACCGCGAAGGACCTCGGGATCAACCCCGACCCGTCCAACGGCGGCACCGACTCCGGGGTGACGTACATCTGCTTCAAGAACTCGACGGTCTCGCCGATCGAGAACCACTCCGCCGCGACGAGCAAGGGCGAAAGCCTCGCCACGACCTTCGTGAACAACAACTGAATTACGCGTTCCGGGGCCGATCCGCATCTGACGGGGTCGGCCCCGGCTGCTGTGCTGGGGACCTACGCGCCGGAACGGAAACGCCTGTTCGGGACCCGCTGACCGGAACCGCGCCGACCGCGTTGCCCACCCACTGCAACATGCACATCCGAGACCTTCTTTTTACCGGGAAACCGTTACGTCTGACGGCCGTCTCACGCATTACCCCGTTCGCCGCCCCCACGGTAACGATCCAGGGGGGCCCGCCGACCAACTCATGGGTCGCGTGGGAAAAGCGGAGGTTTTGGCGTGAAGATCAGTGTCTTCGGGCTCGGTTACGTCGGTTGTGTCTCCGCCGCGTGCCTGGCGGGGCAAGGACACCGGGTGGTCGGCGTGGACGTCAACCCGGTCAAGATCGACCTCATCACCCAGGGCAAGGCCCCGGTGGTCGAGGAGCGGATCGGCGAGCTGACCGCCGAAGTCGTCGCGAGTGGCGCGCTGAGAGCCACGACCGACGTCGCGGAAGCCGTCGCGGACAGTGAGATTTCGCTGGTTTGCGTCGGCACGCCGTCGGCGCCGAACGGCAGCCTCTCGACCGTCTTCCTCGAGCGCGTCGCCGAGGAGATCGGCGAAGCGATCGCGAACAAGAGCGAGCGGCACACCGTCGTCTTCCGCAGCACGATGCTGCCCGGCACCTGCCTGGACCTGCTGGTCCCGATCTTGGAGAAGGCTTCGGGCCGCACGGCCGGCGTCGACTTCGGCGTCGCGGTGAACCCCGAGTTCCTGCGCGAGGGCACCAGCGTCCGCGACTTCTTCGACCCGCCGAAGACCGTGATCGGCGAGATCGACGCGGTCAGCGGCGACGCCGTCGCGGCGCTGTACGAAGGCCTGCCCGGTCCCGTCTTCCGCGTGCCGATCCCGGTGGCGGAGATGACGAAGTACGCCGACAACTCCTTCCACGGTCTGAAAATCGGGTTCGCGAACGAGCTCGGCGCGGTCTGCCGGGCGCTCGGCCTCGACTCGCACCAGGTGATCGACGTCTTCCTCGCCGACACCAAGCTCAACATCAGCCCGGCCTACCTCAAGCCCGGCTTCGCGTTCGGTGGCTCCTGCCTGCCGAAGGACCTGCGCGGGCTGGTCTACGCCGCGCACCGCGCCGACGTCAGCGTGCCGATCCTGTCGCACGTGCTCGCGTCCAACGCCGACCACCTGCAGCGCGCGTTCGACCTCGTCGCGCGCACCGGCAAGCGCAAGGTCGGGCTGTTCGGGCTGTCGTTCAAGCCGGGCACCGACGACCTGCGCGAGTCCCCGCTGGTCGAGCTGGCCGAGAAGCTGCTCGGCAAGGGCTTCGACCTCAAGATCTACGACGCCAACGTCAGCCTGTCGCGGCTGATGGGCGCCAACCGCGAATACATCGAGAGCCGGCTGCCGCACCTCGGCCAGCTGCTCGCCGCGTCCGTCGAAGAAGTCATGGACCACGCCGACGTCCTGCTCGTCGGCACCAAGGACCCGGACGTGCTGGCGGCCCTGCCGCACGACCGCGTGATCGTCGACCTCGTCCGCCTGCCCGACGCCGAGACGCGTCGCCTTGAAGAGGGATACGCCGGCCTTGCCTGGTAAAGCGCTCATCCTCGTCGAAAACCTGTCCGTTCCCTTCGACCGGCGGGTCTGGCAGGAGTCCACGACCCTGCGCGACGCCGGCTGGGAAGTCCACGTGATCTGCCCGCAGGGCACCAAGCGCGACACCGAGGCCGAAGCCGTCGTCGACGGCGTCCACATCCACCGGTACCCGCTGAAGGCGGCGACCGGCGGGCCCGCCGGCTACCTGCAGGAGTACGGCACCGCGCTGTGGCACACGCTGCGGCTGGCGCGCAAGATCGGGCCGGTCGACGTCGTGCACGCGTGCAACCCGCCGGACCTGCTGTACCTGGTCGCGAAGGTGCTGAAGCGCCAGGGCGCGCGGTTCATCTTCGACCAGCACGACCTCTGCCCCGAGCTGTACCTCTCGCGGTTCGACCGCGGGCAGGACCTCCTGTACCGCGGGGTCTGCGCGCTCGAACGGGCCACCTACCGCGCCGCCGACGTCGTGATTTCGACGAACGAGAGCTACAAGCAGGTCGCGCGGATCCGCGGCGGCAAGAAGCCCGAGGACGTCTTCGTGGTGCGCAGCGCCCCGGTCGTCGAGCGGTTCCACGAGGTGCCCGTCGAGCCCGAGCTGAAGAAGGGCAAGCCCTTCATGCTCGCCTACCTCGGCGTGATGGGCCCGCAGGACGGCGTCGACTACGCCCTGCGCGCGCTCGCGAAGCTGCGCGACGAGATCGGGCGCACCGACTGGCACGCGGTGTTCGTCGGCTCCGGCGACGCCTTCGACGAGATGGTCGCGCTCTCGGCCAAGCTCGGGCTGGCCAACCAGGTCGAATTCACCGGCCGGATCCCCGACGAGGACCTGGTCCGCTACCTCTCCACCGCCGACGTCTGCCTGTCGCCGGACCCGCTCAACCCGCTCAACGACGTCTCCACGATGAACAAGGTCATGGAGTACATGGCGATGAGCAAGCCGATCGTCTCGTTCGAACTGCGCGAAGCGCGGGTGTCGGCGGGCGACGCGGCGGTCTACGCCCCGGCGAACGACGAGTCGGCGTTCGCGAAGCTCGTCTCGCAGCTGCTCGACGACCCCGAAGAGCGGGTCCGGATGGGCAAGCTCGGCCAGGCCAGGGTGGCCGGCGCGCTCTCGTGGGAGAACTCGGCGAAGAACCTTCTCGCCGCGTATGAGCACGCTGTGAAGTCTTGATCGCCGTTAGGTCAAGAAGTCACCGGACGTGTAACCAAAGCTTCCGGCTCGACGACGGATCGGGTAACCGGCCGATCGACTGACTCTGTTCGGCGTACCCGTCTCAGGAATGGAGATACCGCCGTTGACTGACGACACGGTGCGCCTGGCCCTGATCGGGCAGGTCCTCAGAAGGCGCTGGCGGCTGCTGGTCGCCCTCGCCGTGCTGGGTGCGGCGGTCGGTGCCGGCGCGTCGGCGCTGTTCTCGCCCGGCTACCAGACCTCGTCGAGCGTGCTGCTGCAAGGACCGCGTCAGGCGGACGAGCTGCTCACCCAGGCCGAGGTCGCGACCAGCTCGGTCGTCCTCGACCGCGCCGCGGCCGTGCTGGCCTGGCGCCCGAGCGGCGCGGACCTGAAGAAGCAGGTCACGACTTCGGTGACGAACGGCAACGTCGTGACGATCACCGTCTCGGCCGACACCGCCGAGCACGCCCAGCAGCTCGCCGACCAGGTCGCGCAGCAGTTCGTCAAGTACTCCGGGCAGCTGGCCAGCAACTCCGCGGACGCGTCGGTGCAGCTGGCCCAGGAGCAGCGCGAGACGCTGCGCACGCAGGTCAAGCTGACCACGGAGAAGATCAGCGACATCGCCAAGGCGGTCGGCGGTGACCTGACCGTGGAGAGCGTCCAGGTCCGCACCCAGCTCGAAGGCCTGCGGTCGTCGCTGGAGCAGGCCATCAACGACCTGAACCAGGCCGACCTCGCGACCGGCGTCGGCAACACCGTGGTGCTGGGGTCGTCCGAGCGCCCGACCGGGCCGGCCGCTCCGACGTTGCTGCAGCTCGCCGCCGGGGGCGCGGTCCTCTTCTTCCTCATCGGCGTGTTCGGCCACCTGTTCGCCGCGCGCGCCGACCGGCGGCTGCGGGGCGAACCGGAGATCGCCTCGGCGCTCGGCTCGCCGATCCTGGCCGGCGTCGACGTCACGACGCCGCAGGGCGACCGCCTCCCGGCGACCGGCCTCTACGGCAAGCTGCGGCGGCTGCTCGGCGGCGACCGGCCGTGGCTGCTGCCGCCCTTCGCGACCTCGGCCGACGCGGTCAACCGCGACATCCGCTACCGCCGCGTGCTGGCCCGGCTGGCCACCGGCCCCGCCGACGTCCTGCTGCTGGTGGCCGACGACGACGAAACCGGCAAGCTGGCCGCCGGGCAGCTCGCCGAGCTGGCCGACCGGCTGTCCTTGCCGCTGCGGATCTTCGAGTTCGCGCCCGGCCGGCCGACGGTGCCGGACGCCGGCCCCGACGCCGGTGTCCTGGTGGTGCTCAGCGCCGGCTCCCGCACCGCGTGGGAGCTCGTCCGGCTCGCCGAAGCCTGCGCCGACGCAAGCCAGGAGATCGTCGGCGCCGTCCTCACCCATCCCGTCCGGCCGTCCGAGCCGGAAGCCGAACCCGTGGCGGAAGACGCCCCCGAGAAAGCCCTGGCAGGTTCGGCGTGAGCACACCCACGGAAACCGCCCCGCTGCTCGACCTCCAGCGGCTCTTCGTCGCGATCCGCCGTCGCAAGCGGCTCTGGCTGGCCACCGGGCTGCTCGGCCTGATCGCCGGGGCGCTGGTGGCGATCGTGCTGCCCGCGCCGCCGACCGCGGTCACCAAGGTGATCGTGGTCCACCAGGACGACTCGCCGACCGACAGCGGCACGCTGATGCGCACCGACGTCGCCGTGCTGTCGACGACCCGGATCGCCGAAGGCGCGCTGAAGAAGCTCAACAGCACCGAGTCGCCCGAAGAGTTCATGAAGAACTACGCGGGGCTGCCTGTGACGAACAACGTCATGCAGATCACCGTCAAGGCGAAGACCACCGAAGAGGCCGTGGCGCAGGCGCAGGCGCTGGCCGACACGTTCATCGCCGACCACGTCCAGCGCAGCCAGGCCGCGGCGGCCGCGCAGTCCAAGGCCATCCTCGACCAGCGGAAGAACGCCCAGGACGAGCTGACCAAGGTCGACGAGCAGATCGCCGACGAGACCGGCAAGGGCCGCAACGCCAACGCCAGCACCCTTGAAGGCCTCTACGGCCGCCGCGCGGCGCTCGCGTCGCAGATCTCCGACTTCGACTCCCGCGCCCAGCAGGCCGGCATCGGCAGCCCGCAGGTCGCCGCGGGCACCCAGATCGTCGACACGCCCCGCGCGCTGCCGAAGGCGTTCCTCAAGACCACCGCGACCAACGCCGGGATCGGGTTCGCGCTCGGCTTGGTGCTGGGGCTCGCGTTCGCCGCCGTCGGCGCGGTTTCGCGCGACCGGCCGGTGCTGCGTCGCGAGATCTCCACGCACCTCGGCGCCTCCGTCATCGCCCAGCTCGCGTCGAAGCGCCGGGGCCCGGCGCGGCTCTGGTCCCGCTCGCGGGCGGTCACCGAACGCAAGCGCGTCGCCACGACGCTGGTCCGCGCGATCAAGAAGGACCGTCGCGAGGTCTCGCTGCTGGAACTCGGCGCACCGCAGGTCGCGGCGGCACTGGCCGTCGACATCGCCCGTGAGCTGGGGGCGGACGGCGAGGTGAGCGTCATCGACGATCTGCCGGGCGCCGCCGTCAGTACGCTGGCCGGCGAAGCCCACGACGTGACCGTGATCTCGGCCGCCGCGCCCGCCGCCAAGCCGGGGGAGCGCCGGATCGGCGTCGGCTCGGTGTCCCCGGGCACGGCGTGGACCGACCTGGAGCACCTCGGCCAGGAGACCGTGCTGGTCGTCAAGGCCGGGCACGCGAACACGCTGTGGCTGCACACCGTGGCGCGCCAGCTCGCCGACCAGCAGATCCCGATCGTCGGCGTGGTGCTGGTCGACCCGGACCCGCGCGACAAGACCGACGGCACGCTGTGGGACGGCCTGCACACGGCGCTGCGCGGCCGCGCCAAGGCACCCGCGGTGCACCGCGTCTCGGTGGTCGAGAACCAGGACCACATCGACGAACTGGCCGCTCGCATCGCCGAGCGCGTCGCGGTCGCGGAGCCGCCGACGCGGCGGATCGCGCCGGTCCGGCCGGTCGCCCCGCCCCCACTGGCCAAGCCCCCTGTGCCGCTGCCGGAACCCGGCAAGGTCAGCGTCCCGGACCACCTGGACGCGCCGACCAAGAAGTTCGCCCCGGTCAAGCCGCCGAAGCGGCCGACGCCGTTCAAGCGTGACCACGGCGAACCGGCGCACAAAGGCGAACTGAACGCCGAGCTCGAGCCAGAGAAGAGCGCTGTGACAAACGGGGCTCCGCCCCGAGCCGGGGGCTTCGCCACCCAGACCCCCGAAAAGAGCGCTGTGACAAACGGGGCTCTGCCCCGAGCCGGGGGCTTCGCCACCCAGACCCCCGAAAAGAGCGCGGAGGTCTCCTGACCACCGCGCGCCGCTACCGAAGGGGACCCACTCGAGATGTGCGGCATCGCAGGCACTTATCTCTGGCCGGACGGCGGACCGCTGACCGACCGGCTGACCAAGACCCTGGCCCACCGCGGACCGGACGGCTCCGGCCGTTACGACCACGCCGTCGGTGCGGGCTCGGTCCACCTGGGGCACCGGCGACTGTCGATCATCGACCTGTCCGAGACCGGCGCCCAGCCGATGGTCCTCGACGGTCTGGCGCTGAGCTACAACGGCGAGCTGTACAACGCCCCGGAGCTGCGGGCCGAGCTTTCCGCGGCCGGCGTCCGGTTCCGCGGGACGTCCGACACCGAGGTGCTGCTGCAGGCGTGGCGGCGCTGGGGCACGGACTGCCTGCCGAAGCTGCGCGGGATGTTCGCCTTCGCGATGTTCGAAGAAGGCACCGGCGAGCTGTTCCTGGTCCGCGACCAGCTGGGCATCAAGCCGCTGTTCTTCGTGCCGCGGGCCGGCGGGGTCGCCTTCGCCTCCGAGCTGAAGGCGCTGGCCGGTGAGCTGGGCGGGTCGCTGCAGGTCGACAACGCCGCGCTGATCGCGTCGCTGCTCTACTACTGGGTGCCGGACAGCCGCTGCGCCTACCAGGGCGCGGAGAAGCTGCAGCCGGGCACGTGGCTGCGCTGCCGTCCGGACGGTCAGCTCGACCGAGGCCGGTTCTGGTCGCTGCGGGAGGTCGCCGAGGAGGGCGCGGCCTTCGACGGCGAAGTCGACCTCCACGAGGTGATCTCGGAGTCGACCGCCAAGCACCTGCTCTCCGACGTCCCGGTCGCGACGTTCCTCTCGGGTGGGCTGGACTCCAGCTACCTGACGGCGCTGGCCGCACGCTCGCAGCCCGGCATCTCCGCCTACACCATCGGGTTCCGCGCCGAGGACGCCAAGTTCGAGGCGATGCCGGACGACCTCAAGTACGCCCGGATCGTGGCGCAGAAGTTCGGCGTCGACCTGCACGAGATCGAGATCGCGCCGCAGGTGCTCGACCTGCTGCCGAAGATGATCCACCACCTCGACGAGCCGATCGGCGACCCGGCGGCGATCAACTCCTTCCTGATCTGCTCGGCCGCCCGCGAGGCGGGCGTCAAGGTGATGCTGTCCGGGATGGGGGCCGACGAGCTGTTCGCCGGCTACCGCAAGCACCTCGCGAACCTGATCGCGCTGCGCTACCACAAGGTGCCCGGTGCCGTCCGGCGGCCGGTCGAGTCCATTGTGGACCGGCTGCCGGTGGCGTCGGCCAAACGCGGGTACCGGTCGGTGCGGTTCGCCAAGCGGTTCCTGTCGTTCGCGGGCCTGCCCGAGGAGACGGCGTTCCGGCGCAGCTACACGATGTACGACCAGGCCGAGCTGCTTTCGCTGGTGAACCCGGATTTCGCGCCCGAGGTCGAGGACGTCCTGACCGAGCACGCGGACACGTACAACGACCAGGCGCTCGACGACTTCGTCAACCGCATGTGCCTGGCCGACTCGCGGATGTTCCTGCCCGGCCTGAACCTGACCTACACCGACCGTTCGACGATGGCGGCGTCCACCGAGGTGCGGACGCCGTTCGTCGACGTCGAGGTCGTGCGCGCCGCCTTCAAGATCCCGGGCAGCAAGAAGATCGTCGGCCGCGCGGGCAAGGTCGCGCTGAAGAACGCGGCGCTGAACATCCTGCCCAGCGAGATCGTGCACCGGCCGAAGGGCCTGTTCAGCGCGCCGCTGCGAGCGTGGATGAGCCGCGACCTGGCGCCGCTCGTGCGCGAAGTCGTCAACGAAGGGGTGCTCGTTTCCTCGGGATTTCTGCAGCGGGAGGCGCTGCAGCGCATGGTCGCCGAGGACGCCGCCGGCCAGGAGGACCGCGGCAAGCACCTCTGGCACGTCTTGACTCTTGAGTATTGGTACCGGAACGCGATGTCTGGAGCGGGAGCGAAGTGAAGCAGGTAGTCCAGAACTACAAGAGCGGGGAACTGGCGCTCCTCGAGGTCCCCGAACCCGCCTGCAAGCCCGGCGGCGTGCTGGTGCGGACGGTGTACTCGCTGATCTCGACCGGCACCGAGATGATGAAGGTGTCCGAGGCCAGCCTGTCCCTGGTCGGCAAGGCGAAGGCCCGGCCCGACCAGGTCGCGAAGGTCATGCAGAGCGTCGCCACCAACGGCCTCTCGGCGACCTACCGCAAGGTGACGTCCAAACTGGACTCCTACACCCCGCTCGGCTACTCGCTGTGCGGCATCGTCGAGCAGGTCGGCGACGGCATCACCGACGTCGCGGTCGGCGACCTCGTCGCCTGCGCGGGCAACGAGCACGCACTGCACTCCGAGCTGAACTGGGTGCCCAAGAACCTCTACTCGCGCGTCCCGGCCGGCGTCGACCCCCGACACGCGGCGTTCGGCACCGTCGGGTCGATCGCCATGCAGGGCGTCCGCCGCGGCGAGCCGCAGATCGGCGACGTCGCCCTGGTCATCGGGCTCGGCCTGATCGGGCAGCTCGTGGTGCAGCTGCTGACGTCGTCCGGCGTGCGCGTCGTCGGCGTCGACCCCGACCCGGAACGCTGCAAGCTCGCCGAGAGCCTCGGCGCGCTGACCTGCGCGCACCCGGCGTCCGGCATCGTCGACACCGCCGTGGACGAGCTGACCCACGGCGCGGGCGTCGACCAGACCTACCTCGCCGCGGGCGGCAACACGAACGACCCGGTGGAGCTGGCCGCGAAGCTGTCGCGCGACCGCGGCCGGGTCATCGACATCGGCAAGTGCAAGCTCGACTTGCCGTGGAACGCCTACTACGAGAAGGAACTGGACGTCCGGTTCTCCCGCTCGTACGGCCCGGGCCGCTACGACCCGTCGTACGAGCTCGAAGGCCGCGACTACCCGATCGGCCAGGTCCGCTGGACCGAGCGCCGCAACCTCGAGTGCGTGCTCGACCTGATCGCACGCGACCGCCTCGACGTCGAGCCGCTGATCACGCACGTCTCGGACTTCTCCGACGCGGTTTCGACGTACCAGGCGCTGAACGAGGGGTCGCTCAAGGCGGTGGTGGTGCTGTTCCGCTACCCGGATGCGGTCGCTCGCACGGAGCCCGTGGTCACGTCCGCCCGGGTCGGGCTGATCGAGCACAAGGCCGCCCCGCTGCCGGCCGGGCAGCCCGTGCGGCTGGGCTTCATCGGCGCGGGCAACTACGCGTCGTCGATGCTGCTGCCGCACCTGACCGAGCGTGCGGATGTGCAGCTCAAGCATGTCGCCACGACGTCGGCTCTTTCGGGCGCCAACGCGAAGCGCAAGTTCGGCTTCGCTTCGGCGTCGACGGACATCGACAACGTCCTCGGCGACTCGTCCATCGACGCCGTCTTCGTCGTGACGAGGCACAGCTCGCACGCCGAGCTGACCCGCCAGGCGCTGCTGGCGGGCAAGTCGGTGTTCGTCGAGAAGCCGCTGGCGTTGTCCGCTGCCGAGCTGCAGAAGGTCCTCGACGCGATCGAGGAGTCCGGCAACGACCGCCTGCAGGTCGGCTTCAACCGCCGGTTCGCGCCGCTGCTGCACGAGGCCCGCGGCCAGTTCGGCCCGCGCGTCGGCCCGGCGACGGTCCGGTACCTGGTCAACGCCGGCCGCCTCGACCACGGCAGCTGGTACAACCAGACCGCCACCGAGGGCTCCCGCTTCGCCGGCGAGGGCGGGCACTTCATCGACACGGTGAGCTGGCTGCTCGACGCCGACCCGGTGTCGGTGTACGCCACCGGCGACGTCCAGGTGACGCTCGGCTACCCGGACGGCTCGACGGCCGTCATCACCTACGCGGAGACCGGCTCGTCCGGCTTTCCGAAGGAGACGCTCGACCTCACGGCCGACGGCAAGGTCCTGAAGTTCGACGACTTTGTGCGCGCGTCGGTGTACTCGCGCAAGAAGTGGGCCAGCTCCCGGATCCCGAAGGGCCGCGACAAGGGCCAGGCCGCCGAGGTCGACGCGTTCCTGACGGCGGTGCGAACGGGCGGCCCGATGCCGATCCCGGTCACTTCGCTGGCCGCGACGACGTTGGCCACGCTCGCGGCACAGGCAAGCGTCTCGAACGCGGCGCCGGTCCGCATCGAGCTGCCGGGCAAGGCGGGGGTCCAGGCGTGACGTGCGTGGCGCGGGGCGCACTCGAGCTGCCGCGGAAGGCAGGTGCCGGATCATGATGAGTCCCGGCTGGTACCTGCGCCGGCTGTCCCGGATGGGGCCGGCCGAGGTCGTCGGCCGTGCCCGGCATGCCGTCGTCCAGCGGCAGTGGCGGACCGCACTGCCCACGCCGCCCGACTGGCCGGCGCACCCGCGGTTCACCGCCGCGCTGCCGGAAGGCGTGCTGGGAAAGGTGCCCGGCGAGGCCGTCAAGCGGCTGCTGGCCACCGCCGACGAGCTGATGGCCGGCCGCGCCGAGTACTTCGGCGTGGTCCGTACCGACCTGGAGTCGCCGGACTGGTTCGTCGACCCGAAGACCGGCCGCCGCGCGCCTTCGGACGTGTACGCCTTCGACGTGCCGTACCGGTCGGAGGACACGGTCGGCGACATCAAGCAGATCTGGGAACCGTCGCGCCACCAGCACCTCACCGTGCTGGCCGCGGCGTACGCCCTGACCGGCGACTCGGGCTACGCCGCGCGCGCCGCCGCCCACCTGCGCTCGTGGTGGGCCGAGAACCCGCCGCTGCGGGGGCCGCACTGGGTGAGCGGCATCGAACTCGGCATCCGGCTGCTGTCGTGGGTCTGGACGCGCCGCCTGCTCGACGGCTGGGCCGGCGCCGGAGAGCTGTTCGAAGACAACCCGGACTTCCAGCTGCAGCTGTGGCACCACCAGAACTGGCTTTCGACGCTGCGCAGCCACGGCTCGTCGGCGAACAACCACGTCATCGCCGAGGACGCTGGGCTGCTGGCCGCGGCGTGCGCGTTCGGCTGGTTCCCGGAGTCGCCGCGCTGGCGGACCGAGGCGATGCGCTCGCTGGACGTCCAGCTGGGCCGCAACACCTTCGCTTCGGGGCTGAACGCCGAACTGGCGTCCGAGTACCACGGCCTGGTCCTGGAGCTCGGGCTCGCGGCGGCGGTGGAGGCCGACGCGGCGGGCACGCCGGTGCCCGATTCGACGTGGAACGTCCTGCTCCGGATGACCGACGCCCTGGCGTCCATTGTGGACAACCGGCTCCGGCCGCCGCGGCAGGGCGACGCCGACGACGGCTTCGGCCTGATCGTCGACGGTCTCGAGACGGATCGCTGGGCGTCGCTGCTGGCGACCGGCGAGGCGCTGTTCGGCCGCCTCGGCTGGTGGCCGCCGATCCCGGGCGAAGACGTCCGCACGCCGCTGCTGGCTTCGTTGGCGTCCCGGACTCCTCGTGCTTCGGGCGTCCGTGCTGCCCGCCGTCCCGCGCACCTGCGGGACGCGGGCATGACGATCCTGCGGTCGGGCCGGATCTGGGCCCGCTGCGACGGCGGTCCCCACGGCTTCCTGTCGATCGCCGCGCACGCCCACGCCGACGCGCTGTCGGTGGAGGTCCGCCACGACGGCGTCGACGTCCTGGCCGACCCGGGCACCTTCTGCTACCACGGCGAGCCGCGGTGGCGGTCGTACTTCCGGTCGACGCTCGGCCACAACACCCTCGAACTCGCCGGGACCGACCAGTCGGTGTCCGGCGGGCCGTTCCTGTGGACGCGGCACGCGGTCACGAAGGTGCTCGACGTGCGCACCCCCGACGAGGGCCCGTCCCGCTGGACGGCGGCCCACGACGGCTACGCACCCGCGGTCCACCGTCGCACGGTCGATCTCGACGGCGACGTGCTGAAGATCGTCGACGAAGTGCTCGGCGACACCCGCCCCGCCGCGCGCCTGGCGTTCCACCTGGGCCCGGCGGTCACCGTCCGGATCGAGGGGAACGTCGCCCACCTGCGCTGGCCGGGCATCGCCGCCGGCGCCGTGGCCCCGGTGCACACCGCCGTCATGGAACTGCCGCCCGAGTTGTCGTGGGCGGCCCATCGCGGTGAGCTCGACCCACCCCTCGGCTGGTACTCCGCGGGCTTCGGCCGCAAGGAGCCGTCGACCACCCTCGTCGGCTCCGGCACCCCCGGACAACACCTCGCCACCCTGCTCCGCTTCAGTTAGGACCCGCCCGTGACAGCCCGCCGTTCCCGACTCCGCCGTGCCGCTCCGCTGCTCGGTGTCCTCCTCACGGTCGCGGCGTGCTCGAGCGGCCCGGACTCCACCGGTCCGGCCCAGGCCACCCCCGCTCCCAGCGGGTCGGTCGCGGCGGTCTGCGACAAGGAGCCGGCGGGCCCGGTGAGCGCTCCGGCGGGCGCGGTCGCCGTCGACCCGGGGGTGCCGGGCGACCTCGCCGCGAAGACGCGCGCGGCCGGCCCCGGCACGACGTTCTGGCTCAAGCCGGGCAAGCACATCCTCGGCGACGACAAGTACGACCAGGTCTCGCCCAAGGACGGCGACGTCTACATCGGTGCGCCCGGCGCGGTCGTCGACGGCCGGAAGATCAACCAGTACGCGTTCACCGGCCACGGGACGAACGTCAAGCTCACCTACCTGACCGTCCAGGGCTTCGCCGCGCCCCGCGACGAAGGCGTGGTCAACCACGACTCCGGCGACGGCTGGGTGATCGAGCACTCGACCATCCAGGACAACGACGGCGCCGGCCTGATGGCGGGCGCGCGCCAGCAGGTGCGCGGCAACTGCCTGCGCCGCAACGGCCAGTACGGGATGAACGCCTTCTCCGGCACCACCCCGATCACCGCGCTGGTCGTCGAGGGCAACGAGATCGCCGGCAACAACACCGGCGACTGGGAAGCGAAGGTCGACGGCTGCGGCTGCACCGGCGGCGTCAAGTTCTGGGACGTCAACGGCGCGGACGTGCGCGGCAACTGGGTGCACGACAACCACGGCACCGGGCTGTGGGCCGACACGAACAACAACGACTTCCTCATCGAGGGCAACCTCATCGAGAACAACGACAGCGCCGCGCTGATCTACGAGATCAGCTACAACGCGGTCATCCGCGACAACACGATCCGCAAGAACAACTGGGTCGACGGCCGCAGGTACGCCGACAAGGGCGACAACTTCCCGACCCCGGCGATCTACATCTCCGAGTCCGGCGGCGAGCCCCGGGTCAAGGCGCGGACGGCGAAGATCGAGATCTCCCGCAACTACCTGGAGAACAACTGGTCCGGGATCACGCTGTGGGAGAACGCCGACCGCTACTGCAACAGCCCGGCCAACACCAGCTCCGGCGACTGCACCCGGCTGGTGCCGGACGTCAAGACGTGCGCGGACCCGGCCATCACGAGCGGGCCGCTGCTGAGCGACTGCCGCTGGAAGACCCAGCACGTCGACATCCACGACAACAAGTTCGTCCTGGACCCGGCCGTCGTCGGCTGCCAGGCGTCGTGCGGCCGGATGGGGCTGCTCTCCAACTTCGGCACCTACCCGGACTGGTCGCCGTACAAGGGCGACGTCGTCCAGGAAGCGATCACGTACAAGCAGGACAACCGCTGGCACGACAACAGCTACGCCGGCCCGTGGACCTTCATCGCGTACACGACCGACCGCATCCTCGAGGTCGGCGAGTGGGAAGGCTCGCCGTACTCGCAGGACACCGGCAGCACGTATACCGCACAGGGCGGGGGCTGACATGGCGGCGCAAACCGGCATCGCGGGCATCCGCGGCGACGCCGCGATCGAACCCGCGTCGGCGACACCGAAGTGGGCGGCCCTGGCGTGGGCCCTGCTGATCGTCAACACGCTCGGCTCGACCGGCGCGAAGACGGTCATTCCGCTGCCGCGCTCGGTCAGCCAGCTGGTCACCATGGGCGCGCTGATGACGGCGTTCGTGATCGCGCTGGTGCTGAACAAGCACCTGCGGATCCGGCCGAGCGCGTACCTGCTGCTGCTGACGCTGCTGCTGGTGTCGAGCATCCTGTCCAGCGCCGACCTGCAGGAGGGCGCCGGCGCGCTGTTCCGGTGCTTCCGGCTCACGGTGTTCGTCTCCACGCTCTGGTTGCTGACCCGCTGGTGGGACGGCGGGTTCACGTTCGTCCGCGCCCACATCCGCACGTACGCCCTCGTGCTCGCGTCGGTGGCGGTCGGTCTCGTGGTCTCGCCCGGCAACGCGATGCCGGAGGAGTACGGCGGCCGGCTCTCGGGCGCGATCTGGCCGCTGACCCCGCCGCAGGTCGGCCAGTACGCGGCGGTCATTTCCGGGCTCACGCTCCTGCTCTGGTTCGGGCGCCGCACGACATGGCGTGGCGCGCTGTACATCGTGGTGCCGGCGCTGGGGCTGCTGCTGCTCACGCACACCCGCACGGCGACGCTCGGCCTGGTCGCCGGGCTGGCCGTGGCCTTCCTGTCGATGCTGCTGACCAGCGCCCGCGCGCGGAAGGTGTTCGCCTGGACGGTCGGCGTCGGCGGGGTCGCCGGCGTCGTGCTGGCGGGCGCGCTGCAGGCGTGGTTCCTCCGCGGGCAGAGCGCGGACAACTTCTCCAGCCTGACCGGCCGCGCGAAGGTGTGGGACGCGCTGCTGGAGGCCCCGCGGACGACGTCGGAGTACATCTTCGGGGTCGGGCTGACGGACAAGTCCTACGACGGCCTGCCGATCGACAACAGCTGGCTCGCGATCTACCACGAGCAGGGCTTCGTCGGGATCGCGCTGGTGGCGGGGTTCCTCCTCACGTTGGTCGTGGTGGCCGTGCTGCGGCCGCCGTCGCTGGCTCGCGCGTGCGCGATCTTCCTGATCACCTACTGCCTTTCGGCCTCCTACACCGAAGCCGGCCTCGGCGACGCGTCGCCGTACCTGCTGCACCTGGCCCTGGCCGCGTCGCTACTGGTCCGCGGGGTGCCGCAGTCCGACGAACAAGCATTCATCCCGGCGAAGGGGTCAGTCGCGTGAAGGTGCTCGTGGTGCACAACCGGTACCGGTCCGAGCAGCCGAGCGGCGAGAACAACGTCGTCGACGCCGAAGTGACGCTGCTCGCCGAGGGCGGGCACCAGGTGTCGCTGTTCGAACGCCGCAGCGACGACATCGGGTCGATGTCGCTGCCCCGCAAGGCCGCGGTGCCGCTGACGGTGCCGTGGAACCCGGCGGTGCGGAAGGAGCTCGCCGCCCGGCTGCGCGCGTCCCGTCCGGACGTCGTGCACATCCACAACACGTTCCCGCTGCTGTCGCCGTCGGTGGTCGCGGCCTGCGCGGACGCGGGGGTGCCCGCGGTCGCGACGCTGCACAACTACGGGATGGTCTGCCCACCCGGCACGCTCCACCGCGACGGCCGCATCTGCACCGAGTGCGTCGGCGGCGCACCGCTGCCGGCGGTGAAGCACGGCTGCTACCGCGGTTCCCGCGTGGCGACGCTCCCGATGGCGGCGAGCACGGCCGCGAACCGGCGCCGGTGGTGGACGGGCATCGCCCGGTTCTTCTGCATTTCGGCGGCCCAACGTGACCTCCTGGTGTCGGCCGGGATGCCCGGCGAGCGGATGGCGGTGAAGCACAACTTCGTCACCGACCCCGGCGTCCGCCGCACCGGCGACGGCAAGCACGTGCTGTTCCTCGGCCGCGTCACCGAGGAGAAGGGGGTCGGCCTGCTGATGCGGGCGTGGGACCGCCTCGGCGGAGCCCTGGGCGTGCCGCTGGTCATCGCCGGTACGGGCCCGATGCAGGACGAGGTCGCGACCTGGGCGGCCGGCCGCGCGGACGTGTCGTACGTGGGTCTCCGGAACAAGGCGGAGTGCCGTGCCCTGACGGCCGACGCGGTGGCGGTGGTGGCGCCGTCGACGTGGCTGGAGGCGTTCGGTCTGGTGGTCGTCGAGGCGATGGCCGCGGGCGTCCCGACGGTGGCGGCATCCCACGGCGCGTTCCCGGAACTGGTGGACGACGGCGTCACCGGTCTCCTGCACGCGCCGAACGACCCGGCCTCGCTGGCGAACCAGTTGAGGAAGGTGGCCGGCGACCGCAACCGCGAGATGGGCGAGGCGGCCCGCGTCCGGTACGAGAAGGACTTCACCCCGGCGGTCGGCTTGGACCGGTTGATCACCGGGTACGAGGCGGCCATCGAGGCGCACGGGTGAGGCAGCTGGTCCGTGAGGCGCCCGCAGCCGTGCCGGCCGCGTTGCGCGCCCCCTTGGCCATGACGGCTGCCCTCGCGACGGCGGTGCTGGTCGCGCTCGGCATCCTCCATTTCCACGACTCGGGGTTGACGGGCATCGACGCGGCGGTCCTCCCGTCGATCGACGGCGTCCGGCCGCCGTGGCGATACGTGGCCCTGGTCATCGACTTCGGCGGCGAGCCGGTGGGGGCGACGATCCTGGTCGCAGTGCTCGCACTGGTGTGCTTCCTGGCCCAACGCATCCGGGCGGCGGTGCTGACGGTGCTCGGCGTGGCGGTCACGGTGGCGGTGACGACGTCGCTGAAGCCGATCATCGGGCGCACGATTCATGGCGAGTTCCTCTCGTATCCGAGCGGGCACACGGCGTTGGCCACGGCGCTGGCGGTGGTGATCGCGCTGCTGGTGGCGGATCGGCTGGGGTTGGGCCGGGCGCCGGCGGTGGTCTTGGTGCTGGGGCTGGCGTTGGTCGCCGGGGTGGCGATGGGCTGGGCCGAGGTGGCATTGGGAGCGCACTACCCGACGGATGCGGTGGGTGGGTTCTGTGCCGCGTTGGCGGCGGTCCCGGCGACGGCGTGGGTGGTGGACCGCGCAGCCGAACGGCTGTGACGCTGGTCAGGGGTTAGCTGGGTTCGCTGTGCCGGCAGGGTGTGTTTTCTGACGGGGTACTCAAGCCGGCCCGGCTGGTGGTGGGGCTGCTGGGTGGCGAGGAAGCGTGCTTGGCGGGCTGATCGCGGTCGGCCAAACGCCGCGCGGACCGCTGCTCGCCTCCGGTGTGTGATCCCAGCCCTGCCGTCCTGGTGATTGGCCGCCCGGGGACGGCCTGGTCCCAACCCTTCGGCTTCGCCTCGGCCTTCGACCTTCCTGCCCTGCCCTCCTGGCCCTCCGGATCTGCTCCGGCCGGGCCTCCGAGCCCACTGCGGCAGCGGGCCCTGGCTCAGCCTGGCCTCGGGGTAGCGCGCGGATTGAGCGGGCTCCGATGCGGAATCTGACTGTCGGTCTGGGCCGCTCTCGTTCGTCGGTGGAGTGACCTACCCGCGAAGGAGAGACCGATGATCCAAGACATGATCGCCGCCGAGCGGCGGGAGCTGGCCAGCTTGCTCGGTGCGCTGACGCCGGCCGAGTGGGCTTCGGCGACCCTGTGCGCCGGTTGGCGGGTCCCAGAGGTTGTCGCCCACATGACCATGCCCTTCCGGTTCTCGGCCGGGCGGTTCGTGCGCGAGATGGTGAAGTCCGCGGGGCGCTTCAACCGGATGGCCGATCGCGTGGCTCGGCAGGAGGCCGCCGAGCTTTCGCGGGATGTCCTCGTCGCCTCGCTGCGGGACAACGCCGGCCACCCGTGGCAGCCGCCCGGCGGCGGGCCGGAGGGTGCCCTCAGCCACGATGTGATCCACGGCCTCGACATCACGACCGCCCTCGAGCTGGATCGCCGCGTGCCCCTGGACCGGCTGGAAGTGGTGCTCGGCGGAGTCAAGCCGAAGCAGGTGAAGTACTTCGGCACTGATCTCACCGGCGTTTGCCTGCGTGCCGACGACCTCGATTGGTCGTACGGCAGCGGGACCCCGGTCACCGGCCTGGCCCAGGACCTGCTGCTGGTGCTCTGCAACCGGCGCCTGCCGGTGGGACGTCTTCGGGGCGAGCCGAGCGCGCGCTTCACCACGGTCTGAGCTCCTTCCGCAATTCTTCCATTGTGGACAGTGAGGTGGTGCCGTACCGCAGCGCTTGCAGGCCGGCAGCGCGTGCGGCCGAGACGTTCTCCGCGCGGTCGTCGATGAGCAGGATCCGGTTCGGCGCCACGTCGAGGCGGCGGCACGCGCCGGTGAACGCTTCGGGGGCGGGTTTGCGTACTCCGGTGTCGCCGCTGACGAACCAGTCGGTCAGGTACTCGCCGAGGCCGAACCACTCACGCAAGAGCTTCGACCACTCGCTGACGTCGTTGCTCAGGCAGCCGAGCCGCACTCCGGTCGCGTCGAGCTCGGCGAGGACCGCGACCACGCCTTCGGTCAGGCGGTGGTTCCGGCAGTACTCCTCGTCCGATGCGCCGGACGCGCCGGCGTTCGCCCAGAAGTCGGACGAGGACATCTTGCCGAGGCTGCATTCCTCGTACAGCTGGACTATCTCCTCCCGGCGCAGCACGCTGCCGTGGCTGCGGAGGTAGGGCACGAGCAAGTCACCGACGTCGTCGGCGGAGGAGTAGAGGACGCCCATCGCGTCGAACAGGACGACGTCGATCGCGTCGCGGTCGAGGGGTGCGGGGATGGCGGACATGTCTTCGACGGTACCGAACACCCGTGCGAACGCCATCACTGAAATGGGTGAAGTGCGGGCTGTCCGGAATTCTCCGTTCGCGATTTTTCCCTTTGGTAGCAACCAAAAGAGGGATCAAAAACCGAGGCCGCGACGAAAAGTGTCGGACCCCCTCGGCAAGCTCCTGATCAGCAGCCGGCGGTCCCGCCGTCGAACGAAGAGCACTCGTCCTGCGAGTAGGGCTCCGCCCGCCAGCCCGCAGTGTCGACCGTCCTGGAGGTGTCATGCACGACGAAGGTCCACGGCCCGGCGTAGGAGTTGTCGTGCCAGCGGTTGCCCTGCTGGAAGGTGATCGCCTCTTCCACGACGGTTCCCTTGTAGGGAGACCAGTCCGGGAAGGTCCCGTAGTTCGACAGCAGCGCCATCCGCCCGCAGAGGCTCGTGCAGCCCACCCGTTTGGGATCGAACCGGAAGGTGTTCCCGTGAACCTCCACTCGCTGGGTCTTCCAGCGGCAGTCGTCGTACGCCGGTGGTTTCTCGATCCTGCCCGCCGCGCACGAAGACTGCGCAGCCACCTTGGTGCAGTAACCCGAAGACGTGTTCGCCGGGCTGCTGCAGAAGCGGTCGGCGTTCTCCCACAACGTGATCCCGGCCCAGTTGTCCTCGAACGTGTTCCCGCTGATGTCGACGGCCGACGTCCGCGCCGGCACGCGGGGCTCGCCGCCCGACTCCGACAGGTACACCGTCGCGGCCGGGAAGTTGTCGCCGCGCGCCGCGAACGCGCGGCCCTGCACCAGCGTGTTGCCGCGGAACGTGTTGCCGCGCAGCACGAGGTTGTAGCTGGTCTCGTAGAACAGTGCCTCGGCGTCGTTGGCCTCGAACAGGTTCCCCTCGATGAGGAAGTCGTTGTTGCCCGTGTCCGCCCACAGGCCGGCGCCGCGGTTGCCGTGGACCCAGTTGCCGCTGATGTCGGCGCCGTTCACGGCCCAGAACTTGGCGCCGCCGCTGCACCCGCAGCCCGGCACCTTGGCTTCCCAGTCACCGGTGTTGTTGCCGGTGATCTCGTTGCCCTCCAGCACGAGCCCGGTGATGCCGTCGCCGGCCTGGTAGGCGTTGAGCCCGTATTGACCGTTGTTGCGCAGGCAACTGTGCCGGACGACCTGGCGCGCCCCGGCCATCAGCCCCGCGCCCGCGTTGTCCTCGATGGTCGTGTTCTCGATGAGCCAGCCGTCACCGGAGTCGTGGTTCACCACACCCTGGTCCTGGAGCGCGGCGAACCCGCGGATCGTGAGCCCGTGGAGTTCGACGTCGCGGGCCCGCTGGGTGAAGGCCGCCTGGTTGACGCCGCGGCCGTCGACGACCGCGCCCGGCGCACCGAGGTACACGTCGCCGTCCTTCGGGGCGACCTGGCCGAACCGGTCGGTGCCGAGCGTGTGGGTGCCGGGGCGGAGCCAGAACGTCGTGCCGGGCGGGTTCGCCGCCGTCTTGGCCGAGAGGTCTCCGTCGACGCCCGGATCGACGGGGACGGCCCCTGGAGGCGCTTCCTCGTGCTTCGCGGGCTGGTGGTCGCACACCGGTCCGGGCCCGTCGGCGCCCCGCGCGATCGCCGGGCAGGCCACGGCGATGAGGAGCGAGCAAGCAGCGACGAGAACCGCACGAGATCTACCCATGGACGGAAGTTACGCACGAACGGGCCGGAAGACAGTCACCCTCAAGTGTCCTCATCGGACCCAGAGGGTGAATCCGGCTCGCCCGTGGGGCGAGAAGACGGCGAAGGCCGGCCGGAGCGAACTCCCCGGCCGGCCGGCGTCGATCCCGGGTCAGGCGAACTTGCGGAACACCGGCTGCACCGGGCGCCCGCCCATCCACGGCGTGGGGTCGTTCGCGTCGAGGGCCTTCCGGTACACCGTGCAGGCCTGGGCGACCACGTCGATGGTCTTGTCGATGTCCGCCTCGGTGAGCGCGGCGCTGACCACGAAGGACGGCCCGAGCACCCCGCCGCTCACCAGCTCGCGCAGGAACAGTGTCCGGTACGGCTGGGACGGCTTGAGCTGCTCGTCCAAGGTGCCGAAGACCAGGTTGCTGGAGCGCCCGCGGACGACCACGTGGTCTCCGACGCCGATCCCGGCGGCCACCTCGCGGACCCCGGCGGCGAGCCGGTCACCGAGGGCGTGCAGCCGCGCGATGACGTCCTCGTCGCGGTAGACGTCCATCACCGCGATCGCGGCGGCGAGGGAGTGCGTCTCGGCGCCGTGGGTGGTCGAGAGCAGGAACACCCGTTCCCGGTCGGTGTGCAGCCCGCCGATCTCCATCAGCTCCCGCTTGCCGGCCAGCGCGGAGACGGCGAAGCCGTTGCCCAGCGCCTTGCCGAACGTCGAAAGGTCCGGGGTGACACCGTAGAGGCCCTGGGCGCCGTGGGCGGACCAGCGGAACCCGGTGATCATCTCGTCGAAGATCAGCACCACGCCGTGGCGCGTGGCGAGCTCCCGCAGGCCCTGCAGGTATTCCGGCGGCGGGCCGACCGCGGCCGCCGGCTCCAGGATCATGCACGCGATTTCGCCCTCGTGGCGCTGCAGCAGCTCTTCCGTGGCCTGCAAGTCGCCGTACGGAAAGGACACGACCGCTTCGGTCGTCTCGTCCGGGATTCCCGCGTTCATCGCCGTGCTGCCGATGAACCAGTCGTCGGTCGAGAAGAAGGCGTGGTCGGCGCACCTGGCGACGAGCCGGCGGCCGGTGGCGGCGCGGGCCAACCGGACCGCGGCAGTCGTGGCGTCCGAGCCGTTCTTGGTGAACTTCACCATGTCGGCCGTCGGCACGTTCTCCAGGAACCGCTCGGCGGCCTCGGCTTCGATGATCGACGGGCGGATGAAGTTGCTGCCCTTGCCGAGCTCGCCGCGGACCGCGTCCAGGATCCGCGGGTGGGCGTGGCCCAAGCTGACCGCTCTCAGACCGGCGCCGTATTCGATGTACTCGTTGCCGTCGACGTCCCAGACGTGGCCGCCGAGACCGTGGGAGATGACCGGAGCCATCCCTTCGGGATACTGGTCCGAGCCCTTGGCGTAAGTGTGCGCACCTCCCGGGATGACCCGGTGCAGCCGCTCGTTCGCCTCCGTGGAGCGGGGCAAGTTCGTTCCCATGTGGGTCACCTCGTTGGTTTCAACGCCTCTCCGAGAGACGGCGCGCGCTCATCCCGGTCACTGACCATTGTGACCGGCAGTGGCCACGAAATGTCCAATTCTGGGTCTTTGTACGAAATTGTGATGTCTTCGGCCGGGTCGTGGGGCCGATCGATACGGTACGAGACGTCCGAGATATCGGTGAGTGACTGGAATCCGTGCGCACAGCCCGCCGGGATGTACACGGAAACCTGCGTATCACCGGAAAGTTCGAACGTTTTGACATTGCGGAATGTGGGCGAATCCGGTCGAAGGTCCACGACGACGTCGAAGATCGCGCCGTGCGAGCAGCGCACCAGTTTCGCCTCGCCGGCCCCGCCACGCAGGTGCATCCCGCGGACGACTCCCTTGCGGGAACGGGAAAGGCTGTCCTGGGCGAAGCCGTCCGGGTCGATCCCCACCGACGCGACGACCTCGCGGTCGAACGTCCGGCTGAAGAAGCCGCGCTCGTCGGCGTGGGGGGTCGGTTCGAACAGGTACACGCCCTCGATCTCGGGCACCGGAATGGCCTTCATCGCGCACCCCCGAAGAGGGCCGCCGAAAGGGCGGCGAACTGGTCTTTGAGTCGCTGAGCGTTGTTCTCGTTCCGTTCCGCCAGGATCTGGCGCAGTTCTGGCGAACGGTTTTCGAGTTCGGTGAACTGCTCGACGAGCCGGTCGAAGTCGACGGTCTTCGCCCGCTGGGTGAAGCCGTCGAGGCCCATCTCCGCCATGAGCACGTCGTTCTTCGGCGCGTACCCGATCGCGACAGTCGGTTTCGCGACCTTCAGAGCGCAGAGCACGTTGTGGTAGCGCGTGGCCACCACGCTGTCCACCGCCGCCATCTCGTGCATCAGCTCGCCCAGGGTCTCCGCCGAAGCCGCCGTCACCAGCGGGGACGCGGTCTTCTCGATGATCTCGTCGACGACCTGCCGGTCGATCCGATCACCGATGAACAGCCGGACCGGCCTGCCCTGGTCCACGAGCCACGCGACGAACCGGTTCATCGTGTCGACGTAGTGGCGGTAGATCCGGTCGCCTTCGGCCCGGTCGTCGTTGCCGCCGTAGTAGGCCATCACGCCGACGCCGACGGTTCCCGGCTCGCCGCCGGCGGCCGGAGTGGGAAGGGAGAACGCGAGGTCGGGGTAGACCTCGTCACGGCTGGTGTCGACGCCCATGGCGCGCAGGGCGTCGCGGGAGATGTCGTCGCGGTAGGAGCGGTACGCGGCGAGCCGGCCGGACCAGCGGACGAGCGTCCGCGTGGCCAGTGCGCTGATCTCGTCGGCGCCGACGCTGACCAGCGCGACCTTCGTGCCGAAGAGCCGCCCGGTGGCGGAAAGGAGGAAGAGCGAATACGGGAAACCCCACGGACGCAGGGGAAGCGTCGCCTCGAGCACGCCCATGCCGGGCACGATGACGACGTCCTGCTTGCGGACCCAGGCGGCCGTGCGGCCGATGTCCACCAGCTTGCCGAGTCCTTTGAGGACGATCGAGCGCAGGCCGGACGCCGTTTCGTACTCGGCCTGGTTCCAGTGCAGGGGCGTGGTGTCGACGCCGTACCGCTCGCGGACCACGTCCGGGCCGCCCACCAGACCGGTCAGGACGGCGTCCGGGTGTTCGGCGCGCAGGTAGCCGAGCACGGCTTCGAGGGAACCGTCGTTGCCGAGGTTCCCCGAGCCGAGCAGGCCGAACACGCCGACGCGCGGGGCACGCTTCACGCGAGCCTGCCTTCCCGGCCCGCCACGATCTCGTTGACCGTGGTGACGTCGGAGGCGGTCGGCGCGCGGTCCTCGACGCGCTCGCCGTGGCCGGAGCGAGCCCGGTTGGTCAGCCAGGCGCCGAGGTGCCCGAAGCACTCGCGCTTGTCGGCGGCCGAGATCGGCGCGCGGCGGATCAGGTCCGCGAACCCGAAGACGTACTCGCCGAGCAGGCGGATGGTCGGGTTCCGGAGCCGGTTCGCGCGCCGCGGGTCCAGGTTCGCGCACCGGCTCCGGATGGTCGGGTTGGCCCGTTCCGCGCGGCCCGGGTGGTCGCGGCGGAAGTAGAGCAGCTCGGGCACCTGGTGGAACGCGCCGTGCAGGGCCATCTCGGCGGAGTAGGTCCGGTCGGCGTGGTGGTAGCTGTCGAGCGGCTTGACGCGGCGGAGGACGTCGGCGCGGATGACGCCGTAGAAGTCGTCGCCGCCGGGCTCGAACAGGATGCTGCGGAAGCGGTCCGGGGCGTGCGGGGAGGCGGTGTCCAGCGTGTACTCGAGCGGCTGGACGATGCGGCCGTCGCCGTCGATGATGGCTTGGTCGCAGTGAGCGAGGATGACGTCCGGGCGCTCGTCGAGGGCCTCGACGCACCGCTTGAGCAGGTCGCGGGCGTAGAGGTCGTCGTGGGAGACCCACTTGAAGAGCTCGGTGCGGGACACGTCGAACACGTAGTTGTGGTTCGGGGTCGCACCGATGTTCTTCGGCTGCCGGACGTAGCGGATCCGGGAGTCCTTCTCGGCGTAGCGGCGGCAGATCTCGTCGGTGCCGTCCGTGGAGGCGTTGTCCGAGATGATCAGCTCGAAGTCTTCGTAGGTCTGGCCGAGCAGGGCGTCCAGCGACTCGGCGAGGTACTCCTCGCCGTTGTACACCGGGAGGCCGAGGCTCAGCCGCGGGACGGTGGTCATGGAGTCCTCATTCCTTGATCGGCAGTGTGATCGGCTCGAAGACCACGGTGGTTTCGTTCATCCCGATCGGCGCGAAGACGATGGTGGTCTCGTTGGCTCCGGCGTCGTCCACGGCCGGTGGCACGTACTCCCGCAGGCCGAGCCGCAGTTGCCACCACCAGACGACCGATCCGGTGAGCGTCGCGATCGCGACGCCCCACGCGGACCCGGCCGCACCGCCGAGGAAGGCGCCGGTGATGCCGAACGTGACGTAGAACAGGGAGGCGATCAGCTGCGAACGCAGGCTCCGCGGTGCGGCGCCCAGGGCCCGGAGCCCGGCGGCCGCGCCGGTGGCGAAGCTTGCGCCGACCACGGCGAGGGTGACCGGGAGGATCAGCGGGGACGACGAGTCCCACACCGAGCCCATCACCCAGCGGCCGGCGGAGTCGGGGAGCAGGACCAGCAGGCCGAGACCCCAGCACAGCGCGGCGGCGGCCTGTCCGCCGCCGAGGATCATGCAGAAGTGCTTGAGCCGGTGCGGTGCCCGCTTGAGCACCCGTGCGCCCTCGGCGACCGTGACCAGGGAGAGCCCCATGAGCAGGGCGAGGAACGGTCCGAGCAGCTGCTCGGCACCGCGCACCGCGCCGACGGCGGTGATCCCGGCGATGGCGCCGAGGCCGTACGCGCGCAGCTGGGACGCGCCGCTGTTGCTGACGTTCTCGACCAGGTACCGGACACTCAGGTCGCGCTGGGTCCGGAACCAGCCGAGCACCTCGCGCGGGTGCGGGAGGACGCCGGTCTGGAACCAGCCGAAGATCGCCGCGACCGCGCCGGAGAGGCCCCAGGCCAGCACGAACGCGACCACGGTGTGGACCTGGGCGGCGATGTACAACGCCGGGAGCAGCGCGACGCCCCACACGCAGTCGTTGATGAACGCTTTCTTGCCCGCGCCGCGCGCGAAGAAGGCGAACCGCCAGGCGTCCTGCAGCAGCAGGCCCGGCAGGACGACGGCGAGCGCGACGAAAGCGTTGCCGAGCGGGCCGCCCGCCGCCAGCCCGGCGACCAGGCTGATCAGCCCGGTCACGCACCCGACGCCGATGGCGGTGCCGGAAGCGCTGGCGACCCCCAGGCGCCAGCGGTCCTCCGGCACCGCGCTGAACCGCACCATCAGCGGGTCGGTGGCCAGGCCCCGGGAAACGTTCAAGACGACGCCGTAGGTGACCCAGGCGAGGCTGAAGATGCCGAACGCGAACGTGCCCAGCGAGCGGGCCACGTACAGCCCGACCGCGAAGTTCGTCAGGCTGGACACCGCCTGGTCGCCGAGCCCCCAGCTCAGCCGCCCGGCCATGGCGCGCACGGCGCCGTTCCGGAGCAGCGAGCGCGGGGCCCGGCGATGGTTGGCCACGTTCACTCCTTGACCAAACCGGCGTCGTGCAGGGCGCGGGCGGCGACGTCGACGATGTCGAAGGGCAGCCCGGCCTGCTCGGCGATGTCCAGGAGGCTGTGCTCGCCGTCGGAGAGGTTGAGCACCCACAGCATGGCCATCTGGGCCTGCTTGGCGTCGCTGCGGCCGCCGAGCGAGTCGTACAGCCCGCGCTTGCCGAGCTGCGGCTCGCCGTACGGGCTGAGGTTGACGTACCGGCGGTTGCGGTCCAGGACGCCGAACGCGTCGCGGAGAGCGCCGAGCGTGTCCTCCATGGCCGCCGGCGAGACGAACCCCGGGTTGTCCGCCGAGGTGTGGTACTCGGGGTAACCCGCGTACGGCGTCCGCGTCAGCGAGCCGACGCCGAGGTTGAAGCCCGGCGAGCAGAACTGGCGCTCGTCGTAGCCGTACGGCGAGAAGTCGACGACCCGGTGCTCGCGCGACCGCAGCACGTGCTGCATGACGCGGTCGATCTCGGCGTCGTCGCGGCGGGACTTCTTGTACGTCAACGATCCCGGGTCACCCGCGCAGGCCAGCACCAGGCCGTGACGGACCTTCTCGATCCGTGAGGCGTTGCGCGCCAGCCACGTGATCGAGCCGATCGTCCCCGGCATGAACAGGAACCGGTACGTGTAGTGCGGCTGCGACTCGGCCAGCTGCTGCGCCAGCGACACCGCCACCGCGATGCCGGCCAGGTTGTCGTTGGCCAGCGACGGGTGGCACACGTGGCACGACACGATGACCTCGTCGGTGACGCGGCCCGGCACGACGTGCTCGCCGTACGTCAGCGAACCGTCGGCCAGGGTCGAGTCGATGACGACGTCGTACTCGCCGTCGGGCAGCGCGTCGAGCTTCTCCTGCGCGAGGCAGAAACCCCAGGCCGGGGCGTAGTAGCTGGTCCGGTAGGGCACCCACGACGGCTGGTCCGGCAGCGTGTGCAGGTGCTCCCGCAGCTCGCTCAGCGGCATCCGCTCGTTCACCGGGACGCTGTACCCGACGACGTGCAGGTTCGACTCCTGGAAATCGATGACGCGCGAGCCGTCAGGAGAGGCGACGTACGCGTCCCGGATGTTCCACTCCTGCGGGATCGTCCAGTCCAGCACCTGGGTGCCGGTCGGGACCTCGTGCCGCTCGAGCGCGATGTGCTCGCCGATGATGTCCAGGGTCCGCCGCACGCCGTCGCCGGTGATGCTGCGGCAGATCGGGTACAGCCGCTCGACCAGGGCGTGCAGCTCCGCCCCGGTCCGCAGCTGCGCGCCCGCCACTAGTGCCGCCGCAGGGTGTTGTCGACGCGGCCGGCTTCGCCCTCGCTGCGCAGCCAGGCCAGCCGGGTGAACAGCTTCTCGAACGACTCGCGGGTCAGCCCGAACTTGCGGTAGGCCTCGATGAGCTCGACGGCGCCGTCCTTGACCGACCACTCGCAGGTGAAGCCGGGGATCGCCGACCGGAAGCGCGAGAAGTCGACGCGGTACGAGCGCGGGTCGGAGCCGGCCTCGCCGGTGATGTTCAGCGTCGAGCCCGGCACGGCCTCGACGACCTCCTGGGCGATCTCCGCGACGGTGACGTTGTTGTCCTCGGTGCCGATGTTGAAGGCCTTGTTGTGCACGGCCTCCTTGGGCGCCGTCAGCGCGGCGGTGAACGCGCGCGCGATGTCCTGGGCGTGCACCAGCGGCCGCCACGGCGTGCCGTCGGAGAGCACCAGCACCTCGCCGGACAGGTGCGCGTGCGCGGTCAGGTTGTTCAGCACGATGTCGCCGCGCAGCCGGGGCGAGTAGCCGAACGCGGTCGCGTTGCGCATGTAGACCGGGGTGAAGTCGTCGTCGGCCAGCTCGTGGACGTCGGCCTCGACGCGCACCTTCGACTCGGCGTACGGCGTCACCGGCTTCAGCGGGGCGTCCTCGTCGACGAGCTTGTCGCCGCCCGCGCCGTACACCGAGCAGGTCGACGCGTAGAGGTACCGCCCGACTCCGGCCTCCTTCGCCAGCTTCGCGAGCTTTACCGACGCGTGGTGGTTGATGTCGTAGGTCAGGTCCGGCGCGAGCGAGCCCAGCGGGTCGTTCGACAGCGCGGCGAGGTGGATGACGGCGTCGAAGCCCTCGACGTGCGAAACGGTGACGTCGCGCAGGTCGACGGCCACCCCGGCCGGGTCGGCCGGCTTGGGCCCGAGCAGGCAGTCCTCGAACAGCCCCGAGTCGAGGCCGACGACCTCGTGACCGGCGGCGGCGAGGACCGGGGCCATCACCGTCCCCAGGTAGCCCTTGTGCCCCGTCAGCAACACCCGCATCGGATCAGCCCTTCAGGTCGAGAGTGAGTTTCTTGACGAAAAACGCTTCGGCGTACTTCGCGGCCGCTTCGATCCCGCGGATCCGCGCCAGGCCGAGGAACGCCTCGCGGTCGTACCAGGGCCGGTGCCGCTGCGACGCGTAGTGCTCCTGCAGCAGCCGGACCTTCTCTTCCGCGACGTCGTCGTCGAGCGGCTGGTAGACCGCGGGGGCGCCGAGGTCGCCGTCCCACTTGACGATCTCGTAGCCCAGCGCCAGGTGGTCGCGGAACGCCGTCGGCACGAGCTTCGCGAGCCCGCGGTGGTCCTGGTGGGCGTCGTCGGTCCGGGGCGCCAGGATGACGTCCGGGTCGGTCCGCCGCCGCAGCTCCTCCAGCGCGTTCTTGGCCTCTTCCCAGTGCGCCGGGAAGCGCCCGTCCGGCATCTTCAGCACCGTGACGTCGACCTGCGCGCCCGGGCAGAACGCCGCGAGCGCCGCGCGCTCCTCGTCCTCGCGGGGCGTGCCGCCGCCGGAAAGGACCAGCGCGTCGACCCGCAGGCCAGGACGCCCGGAACAGAGGGTCAACAGGGTGCCGCCGGCGCCGATCGCGATGTCGTCGCAGTGCGCGCCGAGGGCGACGACACCGCCGAGCTGTCCCGGCCGCAGCCCGATCACGCGATGCTCTCGGCGGGCTGCTCCCAGAGCGCCCAGGGCCTCTTGCCGTGCGTGTACGCGTCGTCGAGTGCCGCGCGCTCCTTGACCGTGTCGGTCGGCTTCCAGAACCCGCGGTACGGGTAGGCCAGGAGCCGGCCGCGCTTGGCCAGCTCGCCGCAGCCGTCGGCGACCAGGTCGCCGTTCTCCGGGATGTGGTCGAAGACCTCCTGCCGCAGCACGAAGTACCCGCCGTTCTCCCACAGCGGCATTTCGCTGACCGCGGTGATCGAGCCGACCATGCCGCCTTCGTCCATCTCCACGCAGTGGAACGACGACTGCGGCGGTACGACCATCATCGACGCGCCGGCGTCGGTGTTCGAGAACCGCTCGATCATGTCGGGCAGCGGGACGTCGGACAGGACGTCGGCGTAGTTCGCGAGGAACATCTCGTCGCCGTCGAGGTAGTCGCGCACGCGGCGCAGGCGCTCACCGATCGGCGACTCGATGCCGGTCTGCACGAAGGTGATCGTCCAGTCGGCGATGTCGGTCGAGAGCAGCTCCGCCTTACCGCCCCGCAGGATGAAATCGTTGGAAATGGTTTCCTGGTAGTTCAGGAAGAAGTTCTTGATGTGCGCCGCGCCGTAGCCCAGGCACAGGATGAACTCCGTGTGGCCGAAGTGCGCGTAGTAGCGCATGACGTGCCAGATGAGCGGTCTCGGACCGACCATCGCCATCGGCTTCGGGACGTCGTCGGCCGCGCCGTTGCGCATCCGCATCCCGTACCCACCGCAGAAGAGAACGACCTTCACTTCACGACACCTCGACGATTTCCAGGCGGGGGATGGGGAACACGAGCTTGCCGCCCCAGGCACCCACGAACGACAGCTGTCCGGTCAGTTCCTCCCGGAGGTTCCACGGGAGGACGAGCACGTAGTCGGGCCGATCGGCTTCGATCCGCTCCGGGGGCAGCACCGGGATCCGGGTGCCCGGGGTGAACCGGCCGTGCTTGTACGGGTTGCGATCGACCGTGTACTGCAGCAGGTCCGTGCGGATGCCGCAGTGGTTCAGCAGGGTGTTGCCCTTGCCCGGGGCGCCGTAGCCGACGACGGTCTTGCCGTCGTTGCGGGCCTCGATGAGGAACTTCAGCAGGTCCAGCCGCACGCGGGTGACGCGCTCGGCGAACTCGGTGTACCCGGACAGCTCGTGCAGCCCGGCCGCCTTCTCCCGCTCCAGGACGTCGGTCATCCGCTCGCTGGGCTCGCCCGCGACCGCGTCGGGGCGCGCCCAGAGCCGGATCGAACCGCCGTGCGTCGGCACGAGCTCGACGTCGACCACGGTCAGGCCGCCGGTCGCGAGGGCCCGGCGCGCGGATTCGACGGTGTAGTACTGGAAGTGCTCGTGGTAGATCGTGTCGTACTGGTTCTTCTCGATCAGCGTGAGCAGGTGCTGGACCTCGATGGAGACCCAGCCGTCGTCGGCGACCAGGGCGCGCAGGCCCTTGGTGAAGCCGATCACGTCGGGGATGTGCGCGTAGACGTTGTTCGCGGCCACGAGGTCCGCGGGCCCGTGCTCCTCGCGCACCTTCTGGCCGGTTTCCTCGGAGAGGAACGCGGTCAGGGTGGGCACGCCGGCGTCGCGCGCCGCCTGCCCGACGTTCACCGAAGGTTCGACGCCCAGACACCGGATGCCGTGCCCGACGACGTGCTTGAGCAGGTAGCCGTCGTTGCTGGCGACCTCGACGACGAAGGACTTCTCGCCCAGGCCCAGGCGCTCGACGGAGCTGTCGACGAAGCGCTTCGCGTGCTCGACCCAGGAGGTCGAGAACGACGAGAAGTAGGCGTACTCGGTGAATGTGTCGCCGGGGTCGATCAGCGGCGGGATCTGGGCCAGCCAGCACTCGGTGCACACGATGAGGTGCAGCGGGAAGGTGGCTTCCGGCTCGTCGAGCTGTTCGGCCGTCAAGAATCGCTCACACGGGGGAGTGGCCCCGAGATCCACCACACTGGCCGTGTTTGTCGAACCGCAGAGTCGACATGTGGTCATCTACCAGGCTCCTTGGCTCGCGGTCGCGATATGCGCTTAACACGTCGAGCAGGGGTGGATCGTCGTTACAGCGACGCGTGGCGGCCCGGTGGACCGATTCGGAACCGCAACCTGGATGGTGGGGATGTGGCAGAGATCACCGACGGTGCCGGTCCGTACCCGTAACGTCCACAGTGGACGGGGGTCCTAGGCTGGCCCGATGACTTCGGAAACGGGCCCCCGCCTGAGCGGGGTCGCGGGCGTGGTGCTGACGGTCCGCTTCCTGACGGAGCTGGCCCTGCTGGGCGGTCTGGCCCTGGCCGGCACCCAGCTCGGCAGCGGCGTGGTGCTGGCGCTCGTCGACGCGGTCCTGCTGCCGGTGGTGGCCGCCGCGGTCTGGGGTCTGTTCATCGCCCCGCGGGCCCACTGCCGGCTGCCGGAACCGGCCCGCTTCCTGGTGGAGTTCGCCCTGTTCGCGGCGACCGGCGTGGTGCTCGTGCTCGTCGGCTGGGTGATCCCGGGGATCGTGCTGGCGGTCGCCGGCATCGGCGTCGCGGCGCTGACCCGCGTCGTCGCCAAAGACGGCTGAACGCACCGGAGCCCTCCGCGCACTCGGCGCAGAGGGCTCCGGCAAGTTGCCGACAGCGAGTTGCTCAGCCGATCTTCGCGGCGGCCGGGATGACGTCCGTGCCGAACTTCTCCAGCACCGCCGGGTTGTGGACGTGCGGGACCATGCCGAGGGCCACGTCGATGCCGAGGCCGTTCAGCCGCTCCAGCTCCTTCAGCAGCTCGCCGGACTTCGAGCCGTCCTCGCCGATGTCGAGGATGTGATAGACGGTCTTGGTGATCGTGTCGTAGTCGCGGCCCTCGTTCTCGCAGTGCCGCTTGAGGACGTCGAGCTTGTGCTCCAGCTCGGGGCTGTTGAAGAGGTTGCACTGGTCGGCGTACTTGGCCACCAGCCGCAGCGTCTTCTTCTCGCCACCGCCGCCGATCATGATCGGCGGGCGCGGGTCCGACAGCGCCTGCGGCACGTTCAGCAGCCGCGACGCGTCGAAGTGCTTGCTCTTGAACGGCTCGTCGCCGTCGGCCCACATCTGCAGCACGTACTGGAGGTTTTCCTCCAGCAGCTCGAAGCGCTCCGCGACCGGCGGGAACGGGAAGCCGAGCCCGCGGGACTCGTCTTCGTTCCAGCCCGCGCCGATGCCGAGGATCGCGCGGCCGCCGGACAGGACGTCCAGCGTCGTGATCGCCTTGGCCAGCAGGCCCGGGTGCCGGTACAGGACGCCGGTGACGACGGTCAGCAGCTTGGCGCGCTCGGTGTGCGCGGCGATGAAGCCGAGGGTGGTGTACGCCTCAAGCATGTCGTTTTCGACGGGACCGACCCCGCCGATCTGGAAGAAGTGGTCCATCACGGCGATGGAGTCGAAGCCCGCGTTGTCGGCGGTGCGGACGACGGCGGCCAGTTCGGCGCCCAGCGCGGACGCCCCGTTCGGCCAGGTGAAGTCGGGGATCTGCAGTCCGAGTTTCATAGTCTCCGACCGTATACCTGGAGTTACCCCAGCCGTGTGCTCAGAAATCCCGGACGAAGGAAACCCTGCCGTGCAAGGGATCCGTGACGAACACCGTGCGCGTGCGCTCGTCGACCGCGACGTCGCCGGGGTTGATGCCCAGGGACAGCTCGCCGGTCAGCGTCCCGCTCGCGCCGTCGATCCGGCTCAGGCCGTTCTGGCCGCCGTTGGTGTACACCGTGTTCGTGCCCTGGTGCACGGCCAGTGCGGACGCCTCGCTGCGCAGCAACACGGTCTTGCGCTCGGTGTGCGTCACCGAATCCACAATGGACATGTGGTGGATGCCGGAGTTGGCCACGTACACCGAACCGCTCTCGACGTGGACCGCGACGGCGGTCGGCCGCGCCCCGACCTTGACGCTGGCGACGAACCTCCCGCTGTCGATCGAGAACACTTCCAGGGAGTCCGTGCCGGTGCTGGCGCAGTAGGCCAGCTTGCGGCCGGGGTCGACCGCGATCCCGCCGAAGCTCGGCTTCGGGCCCGGTACGAGCGCGTCGAGCGTGCAGCTGACGCCGTCGAGCACGGCGAGCGTGCCGGTGGCGCCGCTGGCCGCGTAGACGCGGTCGGCCCGCTCGTCCACGGCCAGCGCGGACGCGCCGGCGCCCGCGCCGATCACGCTCACCAGGTCGTGGGTGCGGCCGTCCAGGACCACGACGGTGCCGGCGGGCGGGTTCGCGACGTAGATCCGGTTGGCCTTCGGGTCGACCGCGACGTCGCCCGGAGCGCCGCCGACGCGGATCACGTCGGCGGCCGCGGCGCGGCGCGGGTCGATGACCGTGAGCGTCCCGGCCTCGGGATCCGTGACGTACGCGAGGCCCGTGACGGGGTTCACCGTGACCGCGGTCGGCGCCCCGCCGAGCTCGACCGACCGGACGTCCGCCGCCCGGGCGGTCCCGGGCAGGACCAAGGCCCCCGCACCGGCCGTGACCAGGGCGAAGAGCGTCCTGCGGCCTATCGGGCGACCTCGCATCGGCGCCTCCGCTCGTGATCAACTCGCTCGCCGAGCCTAACCCGCGCGATCCTCACGTGAAGGAACTTCGCGTCCCCCGATCGCGTTGTTTCCACTGGGTAACCACGGGGAATGGAGCGGACGGAGGCGAGCGCGCGTGCACGGGCACCAGAACGGGTTGAAGACGGCGATGCTGCTCGGCCTGCTGTCGGCGATCATCATCGCGATCAGCGGCCTGTTCGGCCGCGGCGCCCTGGTCATCGGCCTGGTCATCGCCCTCGGGATGAACGCCTTCGCCTACTTCAACTCGGACAAGCTGGCGCTGCGCGCGATGCACGCCCGGCCGGTGTCGGAGGTCGAGCAGCCCGCGATGTACCGGATCGTGCGCGAGCTCGCGCACGTCGCCCGCCAGCCGATGCCGCAGCTCTACCTGAGCCCGACCGTCGCGCCCAACGCGTTCGCGACCGGCCGCAGCCCGCGTCACGCGGCCGTCTGCTGCACCACCGGCATCCTCGACCTGCTGGACGAGCGGGAGCTGCGGGCGGTGCTCGGCCACGAGCTGTCCCACGTCTACAACCGCGACATCCTCATCTCGTGCGTCGCCGGCGCGCTGGCCAGCGTGATCAGCGTGCTCGCGAACATCGCGCTGTTCTTCGGCGGCAACAACCGCGACGGCAGCCCGCTGGTCAGCCTGATGCTGATCTTCGTCGGGCCGATCGCGGCGGCGGTCATCCGGATGGGTGTCAGCCGGTCGCGGGAATACCAGGCCGACGCGTCCGGCGCGGAGCTCACCGGCGACCCGCTGGGCCTGGCCTCGGCGCTGCGGAAGCTGGAGGCCGGGACGCGGGCGCGGCCGCTGGTCGCCGAGCCGCAGCTGGTGTCGCAGTCGCACCTGATGATCGCGAACCCGTTCCGCCCCGGTGAGGGCCTGAGCAAGCTGTTCTCGACGCACCCGCCGATCGCCGACCGCATCGCGCGCCTCGAGGAAATGGCCCGCCACCGCTTCTGAGCCTGCCAAAGGCGTCACTTTCGTAGGGAAAGATGCGTTTTTCCCAACTGGTGGGAGCGGGAATCTCGGTCCGGCCCGCGAAGTTGCGCAGGCATGGTCTCCGCAGAGCTGCACCTGGGCGTCGCCATCGACGGGGCCGGGTTCCACCCGGCCGCCTGGCGGGTATCCGCGGCCGAGCCCGCCGCGCTGTTCACCTCCGGCCACTACCTGAAGTACGCGAAGCAGGCCGAAGCCGCTTCGCTCGACTTCGTGACCCTCGACGACTCGCTGGCGCTGCAGTCCGGCGGCGAGGGAGTCGTGCGCGGCCGCCTCGACGCGCTGCTCACGCTGTCGGCCATCGCCCCGGCGACCAGCCGGATCGGCCTGGTCCCGACGGTCACCACGACCCACACCGAGCCGTTCCACGTCTCGACGTCGGTCGCGACGCTGGACTACGCGAGCGGCGGCCGCGCCGGCGTGCTCGCGGTGCCGTCCCTGACCGACGCCGAAGCCGCGCACTTCGGCCGCCGCCGGGCCCCCTCACCGCAGGACGGGGAGGCCGAGACCGCCGAGGTCCTCGACGTCATCACCCGGCTCTGGGACAGCTGGGAGGACGACGCGATCATCCGCGACGCCGCCACCGGCCGGTTCATCGACCGCGAGAAGCTGCACTACGTCGACTTCGAGGGCCGCTTCTTCAGCGTGAAGGGCCCGTCGATCACCCCGCGCCCGCCGCAGGGCCACCCGGTGACCGCGGTCTACGGCGACTCCCCGCACGCGGTCGGGGCGGACCTGGTCATCACCCGCGCGGACCACCTCGACGCCGTGCGCGCCGCGGCCGCCCGGTTCCCCGGTGCCAAGGTCCTCGCGACGGTGTCGATCGTGCTCGCCGAGACCGAGCAGGGCGCCCGCGACCGGCAGCACGAGCTGGACGCCCTGGTGCCGTTCGAGCCCGTCGGCCTGTCGTTCGTCGGCACGCCCGCGCAGCTGGCGGCCGAGCTGCCCCGCTGGGCCGCCGAGACCGGCGTCGCCGGGTTCCACCTGCGGCCCGCCGTCCTGCCCGACGACCTCGACCTGCTCGCCGGCGAGGTCGTCCCGGCGCTGCGCGCGGCCGGCGCGTTCCGGGACGGCTACCGCGGCGAGACCCTGCGCGACCACCTCGGCCTCGGCCGGGCCGTCAACGCCTACGCCGTCACCCCGGGAGCCTGAGATGACCAAGCAGATCAAGCTCGCCGCGCACTTCCCCGGCGTCAACAACACGACGGTGTGGAGCGACCCGGCGTCGGGCAGCCAGATCGACTTCGCCTCCTTCGAGCACCTCGCCCGCACGGCCGAGCGCGGCAAGTTCGACTTCCTCTTCCTCGCCGAGGGACTGCGGCTGCGCGAGCACGCGGGCAAGATCCTCGACTCCGACGTCGTCGGCCGGCCCAACACGACCACCGTGCTGGCCGCGCTGTCCGCCGTCACCACGCACCTCGGCCTGGCCGGGACGCTGTCCTCGACGTTCAACGAGCCCTACGAGGTCGCCCGCCAGGTCGCGAGCATCGACCACCTCTCCGGCGGACGCGCTGCGTGGAACGTCGTGACGTCGCCGGACGCGTGGACCGGCAAGAACTTCCGGCGCGGCGGCTTCCTCAAGCGCGAGGACCGCTACGCGCGCGCCGAGGAGTTCCTGGCCACCGTGCGCGAACTGTGGGACAGCTGGCAGCCCGGCACCCTGGTGGGGGACAAGGAGAACGGCGTCTTCGCCCGCGACCCGGGCAAGTTCGTCCACAGTGGACAACAGTTCGACATCCACGGCGAGTTCACGCTGCCGCGGACCCCGCAGGGGCAGCCGATCGTCATCCAGGCCGGCGACTCCGACGAAGGCCGTGAGTTCGCCGCGAAGGCCGCCGACGTCATCTTCAGCCGGCACGGCAGCCTCGAAGACGGCCAGGCGTTCTTCCACGACGTCAAGCGGCGGCTGGCCGCGTACGGCCGCGAGTACGGCGAGCTGCTGATCATGCCGGCCGCGACGTTCGTCCTCGGCGACACCGACGCCGAAGCCGAGGAGCACGCGCGCGAGATCCGGCTCCAGCAGGTGCGGCCGGCGACCGCGATCCAGTTCCTCGAGCAGGTGTGGAGCCGCGACCTGTCGGGCTACGACGTCGACGGACCGCTGCCGGAGGTCGACCCCGACCCGGACGCCGAGCCGCTGACCTGGGGCCGCGTCCGGCACGAAAAGGACCAGCTCGCGCTCGCGCGCAAGTGGCGGGCGCTCGCGGAGGAGAAGAAGCTCTCGATCCGCGAGCTGGTGATCGAGGCCACCGCGCGCCAGCAGTTCGTCGGCACGCCGTCGACCGTCGCTTCGACGATCGACGAGTACGTCCAGTCCGACGCGGCCGACGGGTTCGTCCTCGTGCCGCACCTGACGCCGGGCGGGCTCGACGAGTTCGTCGACAAGGTCGTGCCGCTCCTGCAGGAGCGCGGGGTGTTCCGGACCGAGTACGCCGGGACGACGCTGCGCGAGCAGCTCTTCTAGGCCGAAGCTCCCGCCGCTACGGCGACTGCCTTCACGTAGTCGCCGTAGCCGGACTTCGCGAGCTTCTCACCCAGCGCGTAGCACTCGTCGGCGTCGATGAAGCCCATCCGCAGCGCGATCTCCTCGAGGCACGCGATGCGCACGCCGGTGCGGTGCTCCAGCACCTGCACGAACTGGCCGGCTTCGAGCAGCGAGTCGTGCGTGCCGGTGTCGAGCCAGGCGAAGCCGCGGCCGAGGTCGACCAGGGACGCCCGGTCCTGGCGCACGTACGTGAGGTTGACGTCGGTGATCTCGAGCTCACCGCGCGCCGACGGCGTGAGCGCGCGGGCGATGTCGACGACCTCGTTGTCGTAGATGTACAGCCCGGTGATCGCCTTGTTCGAGCGCGGCTTGGCGGGCTTTTCTTCGATGGACACCAGCTTGCCGCCCGCGTCGACCTCGCCGACGCCGTAGCGCTCGGGGTCCTTCACCGGGTAGCCGAACAGGACGCAGCCGTCGAGCTCGCGCACGGCCTGCTGCAGGCGGCCGGAGAAGCCCTGGCCGTAGAAGATGTTGTCGCCGAGCACGAGCGCCACGTCGTCGTCGCCGATGAAGTCCGCGCCGATCACGAAGGCCTCGGCCAGGCCGTTCGGGCTGGGCTGCTCGGCGTAGGAGAACGCGAGGCCGAACTGGTCGCCGTTGCCGAGCAGCTTGCGGAACATCGGCAGGTCGGCGGGGGTGGAGATGACGAGGATCTCGCGGATCCCGGCCAGCATCAGCACCGAGATCGGGTAGTAGACCATCGGTTTGTCGTAGACCGGCAGCAGCTGCTTCGACACCGCCTGGGTGATCGGGTGCAGGCGTGTCCCGCTGCCTCCGGCCAGCACGATGCCCTTCATGAACTGCCTCCTCGGAACCGGGCTTCTCGGTCGGCCCCACCCTACGGGCCGGGCGGGATCAGAAAGCCGGTCCCTTGCCGAAGTAGGCCTTGCAGCCGAGGTTGTACTCGGTGGCGATCTCGAGCACGTTCTTGCCGTCGTCGACCGGCAGCAGCGTCGAGGAGTAGTTCGGGCAGAAGTTGTTGTAGATGCCGGTGATGTGCACCGGGGCGGGCAGCTCGTACCAGTTGCCGGCGCCGAAGTCGTCGTTCGCCAGCAGCACCTGGCCGTTCTTCGGCTGCGGCTGGCCCTTCGCGTTGGTGTAGATCTGCCCGACCATGACGATCCGCACGCCGTTCGGGCCGCCGGGGAAGAGCGTGATCGTCTGCGCGTGCTGGAAGTAGTTGCCGTTCGCGGTTTCGACGCGCGTGCCGGGGTCGGTGGGGCTGCCCCAGTTGGCGCCGTCGGGGGAGATCTTGAAGTACGGGTCGCAGTAGCGGTCGCGGAAGTTGCAGATCTCGTAGGCGAAGTAGTAGCGGCCGTCGGGCAGCCTGCGGATGATCGGCATCCCGGGCCGGACCCGGTCCGGCGGGATGGCCAGGGTGAGCTGCTTGGTGCCCCAGTGCACGCCGTCGGTCGAGGCGACGCGGTTGAGGACCTGCGCATATTTCGGTGCCTGCGTCTCATCGGCGAAGTGGAGCCAGAGCGTGCCGCCGGCGTCGACGGTGAACTCGGGCTCCCAGATGCCGTCGATGTTGTGCGAGCGGGCGGGCTCGGCCAGGAAGCTCCACGAGCGGCCGCCGTCCTTGCTGGCCCAGACCTTGATCCCGACGCGCCGCTGCGCGCCGGCGTCCTGCCGGTAGGAGGCGGCCCAGAGCAGGGTGCCGGCGCGGAGCCGGCCGACCCGCTGCGGCAGTTCGTAGAGCGTGCCGCAGCACATGCCGTACCGGCCGTCGGGGTCGTGGATGGCGCCGAGCTGGTGGAACGTCTCGCCCTCGTCGGTGCTCTCCATGACGGGCGTGAACTTGCCCCCGGCGTCTTCGCTGGTCAGCGCCGCGATGATGTGCCCGCGGCCGAAGATCGAGTGGTCGAGCCGGACGAGGCGCGCGTAGGAGCCGAGGCCGGGCAGCAGCAGCTTGCGCTCGGCGGCGCTCGCCGGGGTCAGTGTCGCGCCGATCACGGTGAGTGACAGCACGAAGGCGAGCAAGCGGCGCATCCTGACCCTCTCCACATGGTGACCGCGCGATTACAGCACGCGGTCCGGGTCCTTCGTGGACAGTCACGCGGGCATTCGCGCTTTCGAGCGGTTTGCTCTGCCCGCCCGGGTGATCGCTCACGCACGGCGACGGTAACGCCGGGGTCGTGCGCGCCGAAAGATCACCAGAGGGTTCCGAGGGGGGACGATGAGATTCCGGCTTGCCTGCGTCGTGGCGGCGGTGGCGTTGACGTCGGCGTGCGGGCCGACGACGGGGTTCGGCACGATCGAGACTTCTTCGGAGCCGGTCCCGGTGCCGGTGCCCACGACATCGGCGGCTCCGGTTTTGAAGGACGTGCCGACGGAGACGCACACGGGCAAGGGCGAAGGCGAGTTCGCGGTGACGTGGCCGCCGGACCAGCTGGGTTTCTTCACGTTCGACTGCCCGAAGTGCTCGTCGAACGTGATGATCGACACGGACGGCGGCGAGTACGGCCTGGTCAACGCGATCGGCAAGTACCAGGGCACGACGTGGCTGAACACGGAACCGGACCGCCCGACGACGAAGGTGACGGTTCACGCGAACGCGGCCTGGACGGCAACGATCGCGGACTACCGCAGCTTGCCGGTGGTGGCCCCGGGCACACCGACGTCAGGCAAGGGCGACGCGGTGTTGCGTGTGCCGGCGGGGGTTACGCACGTGAAGCTCTCGGCGAAGACCCGCGGCAACATCGCCCTGTGGGTGCACTCGGAGGAGGACGGCGACCTGCTGGTCAACGAGATCGGCAACGTCGATGTCGATCGGGAGGTCCGGGGTCCGGCTTATCTGCGGGTGGACGGGTACGAAGCGAGCTGGACGGTGACACCGTCCTGAGCGGGCACCCGGTGACCGGGTGCCCGCGGCGGAGTCACCGGTAGTTCGTGAACTGCATCCGGCCTGGGGCGATGGCGAGGTGCAGGCTCTGAGCTGCGCTTTTCTGTCCGTTGGTGGTCGTTGTTGGTCATCGCTAGTCGGTGCCATCTGTACCGGATTTGTACCGAACTGCGATTTGGTCAATGATCATTCTGTTCGACGCGATACGGTCGGCGCCATGCAGAAGTGGCGGTGGCGCAGAAGCAGACAGGCCCAGCAGGTGAAGCGCCGCAGATCTCCTTTTGAGCGACTTATGTCTACCCCTGAGCGTGTTGGCGCTTGGGTTGTTGGGCTTTCATTCTCTGTCGGCGGGGGTTTTGCTGTTTTTGTGACCGGTAATCAAGCCGGGAGTATCGCACTTATTCTTGTGGGGGCAGTGTTCCTCGTGGTTGGGGTTCAGGGGACCCCAATTTCTCGAGCATCGAAAGATGCCGTTGAGCTTGAGAAGAGGGCAAGCAGGGTTGCTGGGGAAGCTGAGCAAATCGCAGACGAGAAAGGTATCGAGAACGCCAAAGACTTTTTATCTGGTGCAATCTCGGCGAATCCTCAGCTTGCTAGGAGCTCCGATGTCTTCCTTGTGGAAGGCATGGTCTATGAGTCCCTCGCAGGAGAGGCCTTAGAGCGCGTGGCGGCTCGCGAGGGTTTTTCTGTGTCAGTGGCCGGAGGTGATCAGGGCTATGATCTTGCGCTGAGAAGACGTAATGGGACAGGTCAAATTATGGACAAGACAGCACTCGTTGTTACAATAAAGTATTTCTCCAAGTTGAATTTCGTCAATACGACAAAAGTGCGTGCCGCTCTGGCGAAAGGGAGGGGTGGTGGATATCCTGTTTTAATGGTCGCAAACGTCGACCTCAGCAATGCTGCAAAGAATTATATTGAGCAGCAAGAAAACCGAGAATTGGACTACGTCAAATGGAGGTCTGAAATTGACGACAACATGCTGGTTCAAGCTATAAGGCGATTTACTGATGGCCGATAACCTGAGAGTGGTTGACCTCTCGGCATCTCGTCGACCTGGCGCAGCCCGATCACGTTGTGTCAAGGGGGCGCCTCTCCGCTTCAGCGGCGGGAGTTCCAAAACCGCCCCCTTGACACGACGTGATAGCCCTCCGGGAGGTCGACGAGATGCCGTCTGGCCAACCACGGACGCAACGTGGGTGCCACGCCGGCCATCTCGGAGACCTGCCCGTCCGGCGAGGACATCTCTTCTCGGATCCGCGGCTTACCCGCACCCTTCGGCCCACTCGCCCCGGCCGACTCGCGGGGGACCGGCCGCCAGGCCGCACGCCCCCGCGAGGGCTTGGCCGGGGCAAAGAGCTGGGGCCGAGCGGCCCCGGAGGGGCCGCCTTGATCCTGTAGAGAAAGTTCTCACCAAGCCTCCGCCTCACGGGCAGCGGCTCAACCGAGGAGAGCCCGAAGCGCTGCGACGTCGCTGGCGAGTTGCGCAGGGTCGATCTGGGATTCGTTGCCACTCTGCGGTAGCAGCGGGAACGGCCTCCCCGGAGCAGGATCCTCAATGAAGCGCGGCAGTAGGTGCGTGTGGAGATGCGGGACGGTGTTCCCCAACGTCTCGTAGTTCATCTTCAACAGCCGGTAGAACGTGGCCAGCGCCTTCGCCACCATGAGAGTCGCCTTCCAGTAGGCTTGCGCCTCCAGTTCGCTCAGTTCGAACGGCTCGACCACGTGACGCCCGCGCCAGATCACGAGCGTGTACCCGCGCTGGATGTCGGCTCGCTGGAGCACGGCGTCCACATCGGCTGTCTCGAAGATCCGGATCCCGTAGGTATCTTCGTCCAAGCGCTTCGACTGGCACATCTCGCAGGCTTCGCCGCTGATCCGCTCAGCCCAGTTGGCTGGCCACTCGCTCGTCATGGCTGAATGTCGCCTTCGTTCCACTCGTAGATGAACTCGTGCTTGTCGCCCGCGTAGACGTCGTGAGCGGCCTGCAGCGGCCCTGCCGTCCTTGTCGTAGTCGACGTCCCACATGTGCATCACGGGCACCCCCGCGTGGAGGTTGAGCAGCTCCGTCTCCTCCGGGGTCGGCATGAGCGCGCTGAACACCTCGACCCCTCGGAAGAACGTGTGCCCGAGCGACTCGATCAGCTCGTCGGGCCCCTCCGGGAGCGCGTCGGGTGATTCGAGCCGGGTGTCCGCCGCGAGCCACAGCGGGTAGTAGCTCGCGGAGACCACGACCGGCTCGTCGTCGAGGAACTGCAAGCGACGGCGTACGACTGCCTCGTCGCCGGGTGAGGCGCGAAGCCAGTGAGCCGCGTTCGCGGGTAGGGGAGCCCGTCCGACGAAGAGGATTCGCCGCGATGGAACCCGCCCCTGCTCGATGGCTCCGACGTCGAAGACAGGCTTGCCGGTGTCCCGGTGGGCCGCGTGGCGTCGTGCAGCCGAGACGCGACGGAGGGGTGGACGGCGTCGAACGAAGGTGCCGCGCCCGAACTCGGTCGTCACCAGGCCCTCGGATACCAGGAAGGCAATCGCCTTGCCGGCCGTCGCCTTCGTCGTGCCGTACTGCGCGATGAGTTGCCGCTCGGACGGGAGGACGGCACCCGGCGCGAGTTCGCCCTGCATGATCGCCGCGCGCAGGTCGGCCGCGATCCGTCTGCTGAGCGGCGGGCTGTGGCTGGCGTGGCGGCGAGATCTTCGGCCTGGAGCGCGATGCGATCGACTTCGACGCGATGGAGGTGGAGGTCCGCCATCAGCTCACCGTGGTGTCCGGCCGCACGCCGTACCTCGCCCCGCCGAAGACCAAGACCAGCCGCCGCGCGAACGAGTTGCCGACGTTGGTCGCGAACTCCCTGCGCGGCCACCTGGAGACCTTCCGGACGCTGCCGGAGGAGATCGACGACGAGACCGACCCCCGCCGGCCGACCCGGCGGCCCGCCCACCTGGTATTCACCCGGGGCGACGGCCGCCCGATCCACCGGTCCGACTGGTCGTACATCTGGCGTCCGGCAGTGAAGGCTGCGGGCCTGCCGGAGGGCTTCGGCCTGCGTGACCTGCGGCACTACTTCGCCACGGTGCTGATCTTCGGCGGAGCGAACGTCAAGACCGTTCAGCTCGCCATGGGCCACACCACGCCCACGGTGACCCTCAACACCTACGTCGGCTACTGGCCGGACGCGGTGGACCAGACGCGGACGCTCGTCGACTCCGCGCTCGGTTGTACCGACGTTGTACCCACGGGCACCTGAAACCAGATACCCGCAGGTCAACGAGGGTGAATCACCGGTAGTTCGTGAACTGCAGCGCGATCTCGAAGTCCTTGCCCTTCAGCAACGCGATCACGTCCTGCAGCTGGTCCTTCTTCTTGCCCGACACCCGCAGCTGGTCGCCCTGGATCTGGGCCTGCACGCCCTTCGGGCCCTCGTCGCGGATGAACTTCGCGATCTGCTTCGCCTTGTCCGATGCGATGCCCTGCAGGATCTTGCCCGAAACCTTGTAGATCTTGCCCGACAGGGCCGGCTCGTCGGCCTCGAAGGCCTTCAGGGAGATGCTGCGCTTGATCAGCTTCTCCTTGAACACCTCGACCGCGGCCAGCGCGCGCTCCTCCGTCTCGGACTCGATCACGATCGCCTCCTCGCCGGACCAGTTGATCGTCGTGCCCGTGCCGCGGAAGTCGAAGCGCGTGCCGAGCTCCTTGCTTGCCTGGTTCAGCGCGTTGTCCACCTCCTGGCGGTCGACCTTGCTCACGACGTCGAAAGAGGGATCCGCCACGTGTCCTCACACCTCGTACTCGCTTGTCAGGGGCCACCCAGCCTAGTCCCCACCGGAGGAGGGGCATCCCGGTTGACCCCTGCTCGAACCCGTTGGGTAAGCTTCTACCCGGCCGGTGCGTCCGGCTCAAGGCGGGTTACCCGAGTGGCCAAAGGGGACTGGCTGTAAACCAGTTGGCTTACGCCTACGGGGGTTCGAATCCCTCACCCGCCACATCAAGACCCCGTAACCTCGATCAGGTTGCGGGGTCTTCGTGTTCGGCAACCAGCCCGTGCAATTCCTCCACGGAGCCACGGTGTCTTGCACCGCCGCGGTCCCCGTAAGTGGGTTCGAAATCGAATTCGCAGGCCTCGCAGCTGACCTTTCCGCGTTGCCGGCCGGACTGCGCGATCTTTAGCCGCCCGGACAAGGTGAAGGCCCCCATTCGCGGGAGAATGGGGGCCTTCGGTGGCGGCGTTCGGGGTTACGCCGCCTGGGGAACCGGCGTCGAAGCCGGGGTCAAAGCGAGGTCGAGGACCTCGCGGACGTTCGCCACCGCGTGGACGTCCAGCTGGGACAGCACCTCGGCCGGGACGTCGTCCAGGTCCGGCTCGTTGCGCTGCGGGATGATCACCGTCTTCATCCCCGCCCGGTGGGCCGCCAGCAGCTTCTGCTTCACGCCGCCGATCGGGAGGACGCGGCCCGTGAGGGACACCTCGCCCGTCATCGCGACGTCCGGCCGGACCACGCGGCCCGAGAGCAGCGAGGCCAGCGCCGTCGTCATCGTCACGCCCGCCGACGGCCCGTCCTTCGGGACCGCGCCCGCCGGCACGTGGACGTGGATGCCGCGCTCGCGCAGGTCACCCACCGGCAGCTCCAGCTCCGCGCCGTGCGACCGCAGGTAGGACAGCGCGATCTGGACGGACTCCTTCATCACGTCGCCGAGCTGGCCGGTCAGCTGCAGCCCGGACGCGCCGGACTCCTGGTCCGCCAGCGACGCCTCGATGTAGAGGACGTCACCGCCGGCACCGGTGACCGCCAGGCCCGTCGCCACACCCGGGGTCGCGGTCCGCTGGGTCGACGCGGGCAGCGACGACTCCGGGATGTGCCGCGGGCGGCCCAGGTAATCGGGAAGATCCGCGGCGTCCACGGTCAGCGGCAACGACACCTCGTGGAGGGCCACCTTGGTCGCGATCTTGCGCAGGACCTTCGCGATCGTGCGGTTCGCGTCGCGCACGCCCGCCTCGCGGGTGTACTCGGCGGCGATCCGGCTGAACGCCGCGTCGGTGAGGCTGACGTCCGCTGTGCCCAGGCCCGCGCGTTCCAGCTCGCGGGGGAGCAGGTGGTCGCGGGCGATGGTGACCTTCTCGTGCTCGGTGTAGCCGTCCAGCGTGACGAGCTCCATGCGGTCCAGCAGCGGGCCGGGGATGGTCTCGAGCGCGTTGGCCGTCGCCAGGAACACGACGTCGGACAGGTCCAGCTCGACCTCGAGGTAGTGGTCGCGGAACGTGTGGTTCTGTTCCGGGTCCAGCACTTCGAGCAGTGCGGCGGTCGGGTCGCCGCGGTAGTCGGCGCCGACCTTGTCGATCTCGTCGAGCAGCACGACCGGGTTCATCGAGCCGGCTTCCTTGATGGCGCGGACGATCCGGCCGGGCAGCGCGCCGACGTAGGTGCGGCGGTGGCCGCGGATCTCCGCCTCGTCGCGGATGCCGCCCAACGCCACGCGGACGAACTTGCGGCCCATGGCCTTCGCGACGGACTCACCCAGCGACGTCTTGCCGACCCCGGGAGGGCCCGCGAGGGCGAGCACGGCGCCGGAACGACGGCCGCCGACCGGGCCGAGACCCGATTCGGCACGGCGCTTCCGCACGGCCAGGTACTCGATGATGCGTTCCTTGACGTCGTCGAGGCCGGCGTGGTCGGCATCCAAAACCGCTCGCGCGGCGGCGATGTCGTAGATGTCCTCGGTGCGCTCGTTCCAGGGCAGCTCCAGGACGGTGTCCAGCCAGGTGCGGATCCAGCCGCCCTCGGGGGACTGCTCGGACGTGCGGTCCAGCTTGTCCACCTCGGCCAGCGCGGCCTTCTTCACGGCGTCGGGCAGTTCGGCGCCTTCGACGCGGGCGCGGTAGTCGTCGTCCTGCGCGGTGCCGTCGAGCTCGCCGAGCTCCTTGCGGATGGCCTCGAGCTGGCGGCGCAGCAGGAACTCCTTCTGCTGCTTCTCCATGCCCTCGGCGACGTCCTTGCGGATCGTGTCGGTCACCTCGAGCTCGGCGAGGTGCTCCTTGCTCCACTCGAGCGCCTTCTCCAGGCGCGCGCTGACGTCGAGCGTGGTCAGCAGCTCGAGCTTCTGCTCGGTGTCGAGGTACGGCGCGTTGCCGGACAGGTCGGCGATCGCGGAGCCGTCCTCGACCTGCTGGACGGCGTCGATCAGCTGCCAGCCACCGCGCTGCTGGAGGATCGAGATGACGACGGCCTTGTATTCGGCCGCGAGCTGCGCGGTCCGGTCGTTCGTGGTCTCGGGGGCGTCCTCGGCGTGCACCCAGCGGGCGGCGCCGGGGCCGTCGGCCATCCGGCCGACGAGCGCGCGGGCGGTGCCGCGCAGCAGGACGGCCGCCTTGCCGCCGGGCACGCGCCCGATGCGCTCGACCGTCGCGACGGTGCCGAACTCGGCGTACTCGCCGTGGACGCGCGGGACGATCAGGACTTCGGCCTTGGTGGCGCCGGTCGACCGGATGCCGGGGAACGAAGCCTGGCTGGGGGTGTTGGACTGGGCGGACTCCACCGCGGCCCGCGTCTCGCTGTCGGTGAGGTCGAGCGGGACGACCATGCCCGGCAGCACGACGTCGTCATCGAGCGGGAGCACGGGCAGGAGGCGGGTGTCGGACATGTGCACTCCTCGTGTAGTTGAGTCTGCCTAGCTCAACTCTCCGATGGGTGTGTTTGTTTCCGAGAGTGCGTTCGCCCACAGCGAAGGAAGAAAGTGCAGGTCAGAGGCTTGGTCGGCGCGCGACGGCGCACCAGGCGAACGGCCGCGTCTCGAGATCGATGACGTTCGGAGGCTCTTCGGGACGCCAGTCCGGCAACGATGTCATCCCCGGCGGAAGCAGCGGCCAGCCGCCGAACCAGGGGAGCAGCTCCTCAGCCGAGCGCAGCCACGCCGGGTTCGACGTGTCGCGGTAGGCGTCGATGAACCGCTTCACCTCTGCGGCGCGCTCCGGCGGCGCGTCGTCGCGGCACGTGCCGTGCGTCAGCGCCAGCCAGCTGCCCGGCGCGAGCTTCGACCGGTAGGTCGCCATCAGGCCCTCGGGATCGTCGGACGGCCCGACGAAGTGCATCACCGTGATCATCAGCAGGCACACCGGCCGCGACCAGTCGATCAGCTCCTGCACGACGTCGTCGGCGAAGATCTCCTCCGGCCGCCGGATGTCCCGCTCGACCAGGGCCGCCCAGCCCGTCGCGCCTTCCTTCTCGAGGATCAGCCGTGAATGCGCGGCCGCGACCGGCTCGTAGTCGACGTAGACGACCGACGCGCGTTCACCCTCGGGAAGCAGGTCCCGGACGATCTCGTGCACGTTCCCCGCGGTCGGCACACCGGAGCCCAGGTCGACGAACTGGCGGACACCGGCGTCCATCGCGGCGGAGACCACGCGGTTCATGAACGCCCGGTTCTGCCGCGAGATCGGCCGGATCAGCGGCCACACCTTCTCCACGCGCCGGCCGAACTCGCGGTCGACCGCCCAGTGGTGGTTCCCGCCGAGGTACCAGTCGTACACCCGCGCCGCGGACGGCTTGTCGGTGTCGACCCCGGCGGGAGCGATCGGCGCTGTGTTCTCCGGGGTCATCGGCCGGGCTTCTCCGCGATGCCGCACCACGCGTACGGGCGGGCTTCCGCTTCCAGCGCGTTGAGCTTGCGGTCGGGCCGCCAGTCCGGCAGGTGCACGATGCCCGGTTCGAGCAGCGGCCAGTCGCCGAACAGCGGCTCGATCTCCTCGCGGTCGCGCAGCCACACCGGGTTGCTGGTCTTGCGGTACTGCTCGACGAACCAGCGCAGCCCCGCGAGCGACTCGCCGGTCCCGTCGCCCTCGCTCATCTGCGAGATCGCCAGCCAGCTCCCGGGCGCGAGCTTGTCCCGGTAGGCCTTGAGGAGGCCGATGGGGTCGTCGTCCGGCCCGACGAAGTGCAGCACCGCCATCATCATCAGGCAGACGGGCTTCGAAAAGTCGATGAGCCGCTGCGTCTCTTCGGCGCGCAGCACGGCCTTCGCGTCCCGCATGTCGGCCTGGACGATGCCCGCCCAGTCCGTCGCCGCCTCCTCTTCGAGGATCAGCGTCGCGTGCGCGACCGCGACGGGCTCGTAGTCGACGTACACGACCGTCGCGTCGTGGTCCTCGGGCAGCTCGGCCTCGACGACCTCGTGCACGTTCCCGGCCGTCGGGACGCCGGAGCCCAGGTCGACGAACTGCCGGATCCCGGCCCGCAGCGCCGCCCGCACCGCGCGGTTCATGAACTCGCGGTTCTGCTTCGACCCGGGACGCACCAGCGGCCACTGCTGTTCCATGCGCCGGCCGAACTCGCGGTCCACGGCCCAGTTCTGCGTGCCGCCCAGGTACCAGTCGTAGATCCGGGCCGCGGACGGCTTCTCGGTGTCGACGCCTTCGGGTGCTCTCGGCGCGGAATCCCGCTGATCGGTCACTTCCGGCTCCCCTCACTGCTCCGGGAACCACCCTATAAGGACGGGCGACCTGGGGTAATCCGCCAGTGGTTCACCGAACGGCCGGTCGACGCTGCCAGTACGTCCACAGCGGGCGGTACCCCTGCGCGTACCAGAACGGTGTCGACAGCGGGTTCGCCGCCGCGTGGTGCAGGAGGACGACGTCCGCGCCCTCTTCGTCGAGGACGTGGTGGGCGTGGGTGGCCAGCGCCGTACCGACGCCGGACGACCGCGCCTCCTTCGCGACGGCCAGCGACGACAGGTAGCCGACGCGGCCCGCCGCGACCCGGTCGCTGATCCAGCCGGTCTCGCCCGGGTGCTGGACGTTCACCATGCCGAGCGGACGCCCGTACAGCTCGGCGATCCAGAGCGGCGGTTCCGGGCGGTTCAGCTGTTCGGCCAGGTCCTTGGCCATGATGTCCTCGACGCCCTGGCGCAGGTTGACCGTGCCGTACTGCGCGTCGAAGGAGTGCAGCTCGAGCCCCAGTGAGACGACGGTCTCGAGGTCGCCGGGCTCGGCGCGGCGGATCTTGACGCCGGGCGTGCCACGCGGGCCCGGCGGGTCCGTCCGGTCGGCCGGGCGGACCGCGATCACGCGCAGTGGCGCGAAACCGTGGTGCAGCATTTCGCGCGTGCCGGCGGCGTCCCGGCTGGCGCGCGGGACGATCGCCGCGGTCTCGGTGTCGCCACGCTCGGCGACCGCGCGCAGATGTTCATCCCATCGGGTGAGGAGGGCGTCGAGGGCCGCCGCGGGCTGCGGGCCGGCGAGCTGGAGGTCGAGCCGGTGCTCGGTCAGCGCCCGCCACGGCGCGTTGGGGGCGTCCTGGTCGACCTGGATGCGCGAGGCGAGGCCGGACGCGGCCGAGCCGGCGGTCGCCACCTCCAGCACCACGGCGCCTTCGGCCGCCTCGAAGGGAAGAGAACCGGGGAGCAGGGGATCCACCGCCGCGAGCCGTGCCGCGTGTTCGGTGGCAATCACGTCGCTGTGCATGGGCACATTGAAGCGCGACTCGGACTGGCGTGCGTACGGAGCCACCCCTGCTCTCTACACCCGACGTTTCACCCCTTGGTCCACGCAGGTCAGCGCCATCGAGGCATTGTTAACCCTGGGGTGATCTCCTACTGTCTCGAAAGGGACGCGGGTACGCCCTACGGGGTACGGTATGGCCCTTGTCCACACCCGAAGTCACGGATCAGTGCCGGTGGACAAGCCGGGAGGGAAGGTCGGATGCCGGACACGAACGCCCACGGCGACGCCGTCGCACAGGCGCAGCCCGGGCCGGGAGCCGCTTCCGGGACACCGCCCGTATCCGCCGAAGCCCGCACCGACGAGCGCCGGTTCCGTGCGTACACCTTCGCCGTCCTGAGCATCGGGCTCGTCGCCGCGTTCGCCGTCGGGTCCTGGCTGCCGTTCCACTGGGACAGCCGGCTGCTGTGGATCGGCCCGGTGCTCGCGGTCGCGTTCCTGCTCGCCGAGCAGCTCGGCATCAACGTCGACGTCCGCAGCGGCATCTCGTGGACCATCTCCTTCACCGAGATCCCGCTCGTCATCGGGTTCTTCGTCGCGCCGTTCGAAGTCGTGCTGGCCGCGCACCTGGTCGCCGGCATCGGCACGCTGCTCGCGCGCAAGGTCGCCGGCCGCGTCCTCTACAACGCGGGTGCGTTCCTGCTCGAGATCACCGGCGCCTTCGCGGTCGCCGGGCTCGTCAAGTACGCCGTCGGCGCCGGGGTCGGCGACAAGATCCCGTGGGTCGCCGCGCTGGCCGGCACGCTCACCGCGCCGCTGGTGAGCACGCTGCTCGCGCTGGCCGCGGTCCGCGTCCTGCGGCGCCGGATGCGGGTCAGCACCGCGGTCCGGCTGACCGCGCGGATCCTGGTCGTCGGGTTCGTCAACGCGTCGGTCGGCCTGTCCGGCTACCTCGTCATCTCCAACACGCCCAAGGCGTGGCCGCTGGTGCTCGCCGTGTTCCTCGGCCTGACCGCGCTGTACTGGGCCTACTCCGACCTGTTGCGCGAGCAGCGGGACATGGAGGCGCTCTCCGACGTCAGCCTGATGGTGGCCCGCTCGGGCCAGCAGGCGGCGGCGCGCCCGGCCAGCCGCGCGGACGAGCTCGTCGGCGGGGTCGACGTCCGCGAGTGGGCCACGATCGCCGAGCGCATCAAGGACCAGCTCGCCGCGGGCCGCGTCGTGCTTCGGCTGCGGCTCGAACCGAAGGACACCATGCGGGTCGTCGTCGCCGGCGACGACCTGCCGCCCGCCGACCCGGCCGCCGACGACCCGCTGCTGCGCCTGCCCGGCGCGCACGTCCGGCACTTCCGGATCACCGAGGCCAACCCCGACGTCCGCGCGGCGCTGCTCGACCGCGGCGCGCAGGAGGCGCTCGTCGTCCCGCTGCGCAGCGCGAACCAGCTGCTCGGCGTCGTCGAGGCGCACGACCGGCTGTCCCGCTGGCGCGGCTTCGGCAAGTACGACGTCCAGCTGCTCGGCACGATGGCCAGCCACCTCGCGACGTCGCTGGACAACCGGCGGCTGCTCGCGACCCTGCGCCACGACGCCTACCACGACCCGCTCACCGGGCACCTCAACCGGCCGGGCTTCCGGCAGGTGGCGAAGGAACCGTTGCGGGACTTTGCGAACGCGGTGGTGCTGCGGATCGACCTCGACGTCTTTTCGACGGTCAGCGACGCGCTGGGCTACGCCTGGGCCGACCGGATGGTGATCGCCGCCGGCCGCCGCATCCGCGACGCGCTCGGCCCCGACGTCCCGCTCGCCCGTCTCGAAGGCGCGTCGTTCGCGGCGCTGCTCGTCGGCTGCCCGCCCGAAGACGCCCACGCGGCGGCGGAACGGCTGCGCGAAGAGCTTTCCGCGCCCTACCCGGTGGACCGGCTTTCGGTCGAGGCCAACGCGATGATCGGCTACGCGACGACGTCCGCGGAGGAACCGGGCGACGTCGTCGACATCGAAGGCCTGCTGCAGCGCGCCGACGTGGCCGTTCGCGCCACCAAGGGCGGCGAAGAGGTCCGCGGGTACGTGCCGAGCATGGGCCAGATCTTCCTGCGCCGCTTCCAGATGGTCACGCAGTTCCGGCAGTCCCTCGAAGACGGCCAGGTCAGCGTCCACTACCAGCCGAAGATCACCTTGCCGAACCGGCAGGTGGCGGGCGTCGAGGCGCTCGTCCGCTGGGTGCACCCTGAGTTCGGCAGGCTCGGCCCGGACGAGTTCGTCCCGGCCATCGAGGCGGCCGGCCTGATCGGCGTGCTGACGTCGTTCGTGCTCGGCGAGGCGCTGAAGCGCTGCCGCAAGTGGCTCGACGAGGGCCTGCGGATCTCGGTGGCAGTCAACCTGTCGGTGCGCAACCTCGCCGACGAGGACTTCCCGAACAAGGTGGCCCGCGAGCTGGAGCGCGTCGGCATCCCGCCGGAGCTGCTGACGTTCGAGCTGACCGAGTCCGGTGTGATGTCGGACCCGCAGAAGGCGCTGCCGATCCTGCGCGAGCTGCACTCGCTGGGCATCACCCTCGCCGTGGACGACTTCGGCACCGGCTACTCGTCGCTGGCCTACCTGCGGCAGCTGCCGGTCGACCAGGTCAAGATCGACAAGAGCTTCGTCCTCGGCATGGGCACCGACCTCGGCGACCTCGCGGTGGTGCGGTCGATCGTCGAGCTGGGGCACTCGCTCGGGCTGACGGTGGTCGCCGAGGGCGTCGAGGAGGACGTGGCGCGCGACCAGCTCGAGGCGATGGGCTGTGACGTCGCCCAGGGCTACCTGATCTCGCGGCCGCTGCCGGAGGACCGCCTGGAGGCGTGGCTGCAGGCCCGCACGGCGCGCTCGCCGGGACGTCACTCCGAGACTGTGCTGACCCTGCTGACCTGAGGTTTTGCTCTTTGAGGACCCCGGTTGCACGGCCGGGTGACGGGGGTTGGTAATCTTTCGAAGTCCTCGCGAGAGGCCAGGCCCCTTTAGCTCAGTCGGCAGAGCGTCTCCATGGTAAGGAGAAGGTCTACGGTTCGATTCCGTAAAGGGGCTCGCGAGTGGGCGGGCTATGCTTGCGGAAAACGCAAGCCTAGCTCGCTTCGCGGCGTCCTTCTGGGGGTCGAACCCCCAGACCCCCGCCAGGGGCTTCGCCCCCTGGACCCCCGGTGGTCGGGCGTCTGTCAGGGCGGTGTAGCTCAGTTGGCAGAGCAAGCGGCTCATAATCGCTGTGTCGCCGGTTCAAGTCCGGCCACCGCTACGCGGTAACGACTGGGGCTGGCCCCCGGGACCTGAGAGAGAAGGAAACGCTGTGGCTGCCACCGACGTGCGACCCAAGATCACGCTGGCGTGCGAAGAGTGCAAGCACCGCAACTACATCACCAAGAAGAACCGGCGCAACAACCCGGATCGCCTGGAGATGAAGAAGTTCTGCCCGAACTGCGGTACGCACCGGACGCACAAGGAAACCCGCTGACCGCGTAGCGCGTTCACCAGCTTCAAGAAGCCGCCCTGGACCACCAGGGCGGCTTCTTGCTGTCGGCCGCCCGGTAGCCTCTCGGGGTGCCCTTGGACGAGTCGTTCACCGGGCGGGTGTACCCGCCGCAGACCAGCTACGAAGTGAGCCGGGAGAAGATCCGGGAGTTCGCCGACGCGATCGGCGACCAGAACCCCCTCTACCGCGACCCGGAGGCGGCCCGCGCGGCCGGCTACCCGGACGTGATCGCGCCCCCGACGTTCCTCACGATCATCAACCTGGCCTCGATCAACTCGATCGTGTCCGACCCCGAGCTGGGCCTCGACTACTCCCGAATGGTCCACGGCGACCAGCAGTTCACGTACAGCCGCCCGGCCCACGCCGGCGACAAGCTGCTGCTGACGACGCACATCGACCGCATCATGGCCCGGGCGGGCAACGACTTCATCAACTTGCGCGCCGAGATCACCGACGCCGACGGCGCGCACATCGCCACCACGAAGGCCCAGCTCGTGGTGCGGGGGGAGGACGCATGAACACCGGAGACGAACTCCCCGCCCTCGAGGTCCGCATCACCCGCGACCAGCTGGTCCGCTACGCGGGCGCGGCACTGGACTTCAACCCGATCCACTGGAACGAGCAGTTCGCGAAAGAGGTCGGCCTCCCCGACGTGATCGCGCACGGCATGCTGACGATGGCGGTGGCCGGCCGAGTGGTGACGGACTGGCTGGGCGACCCAGGCCGCCTGATCGACTTCAGCGCCCGCTTCACCCGCCCGGTGGTAGTCCCGAACACACCAGAGGGCGCGCTGGTGGAGATCACGGGCAAGGTAGCGGCGATCAACGACGAAGGCACCGCACGCATCGACCTGGTGGTCAAGTTCGACGGCAAGACGGTCCTGGGCAAGCCGCAGGCGTTGGTCAGGGTCTAAGGCCCGCCGCAGGCGCAGACCCACAGGGGACGGCATCGAAAGCGGGGCACCGCGGACCCAGACCGCCCCCCGCACCCCGATCCGAAGCCAGAACACGGCCGCCGCCACCGGGTCAAGGCATCTTTCCCGCCTTGACGCGGTGACGTCGGCCGTAGTCACAATCAGGCTTCGGGGTGCCGGCGGCAATACCGTCTAAAACAGCTTCAGAACCCCCAGAACGGCATCAGCCATCCCCTGCTCCCCCCGAGCATTGGGATGCAGCGGAGTGGAGTGCAGGCCGGCAACAACACCCTCCACCCACCGAGTCTCCGAACCAGTGCAAACGTCATGCCCCTTCCCGGGCGTAGCGGTATCGGCATACCCCGCCGAATGAGCATCAGCCTGGTCCTCGAGCATCTTGTTCAACTTCCCCAAAGCCCCGCGAAAGTAAGCAACATCCCCCGCACCAAGCGGAAGAACCGGCCAGCACCCATCCCCATCGGGGAGCACGGACGGATACCCGACAACGACGACCTTCGCCTTCGGAGCCTGCTTGTGGATCCGATCCAGCACAGCACCCACCTTCGGCGCCGTGGCATCGATCCGCTCAGCCAACTGATCACGCCCGCCGGCGGTCAGCCGGTCCTTGCACGGCGACGAGGACCGGTGCGCAGTCGCACAGGACGAGGCGAGCGACAAGAACCCGATGTCATTGCCCCCGATTCCAAGGGTCACCAACGTCGTCTTCGCGGTCACGGCGTCCAGCTGAGGCGGATTGGAACCGTTCCCCGTCTTCTGCGCCGCGGTCAAATTGGCGGTCGTCGCGCCGCTGCAGCTGACGTCGTCGAACTCGGCCGGCTTCAAATCCGCCGAGACGAGCCGGGGGTAGTTGTCGTCGGACCGGTCGCAGCCGGGCGGGGTCCCGACGTTCTTCCCGGTGCGCGGCGAGGCCGTGTAGGAGTCACCCAGTGCGACGTAGCGGCCGGTGCCGTCCCCGGTGGCGGCGCCGGCGGGCGGTGCGGACGACGAGCCGTGGTCCCACTTGTAGTACCCGAACGCCAGGAGCCCGACCACGAGCACCACGACGAGGCAGCCGCCCCCGCTGTTCTTCGCCACCCTTCGTTTGTACCGAAAGTAGGCCCTTGATTACTGCGGCGATCCGGGTGATTAGGGAAAACTCCAGGACCGCTACCGGGAGTTGACGAGCTCGGCCGCGAGCTCCAGGGCGTGGTCGACGTCCTTGGCGACGTAGTGCAGGTCGACCAGCACCTCGGTGATGCCCTCTTCGCGGGCCACGTCCAGGCACGGCGCCACGTCCGCGACCGTTTCGACCCCGGTGCCCGCACGCGGGTTGATCCGCAGCACGCGCCGCAGGGCGCCGGGGTCGCGCCCGGCCTTCTCCGCCGCCTCGAGCGCCACCGACCAGAGGCCGTTCAGGTACTGCTTCGGCATCCAGCCGGCCAGCCAGCCGTCGGCCCGGCGCCCGATGCGGGCCAGCGCCGGCGGGGAGAACCCGCCGAGCAGCACCGGCGGCCGCGGGTCCTGCGCCGGGCGGAGGCCGACCGTCGACGGCGCGATCCGCCACTGCGGGCCCTCGTGCGCCACCGGATCGCCGGTCCAGATCGCTTCGAGCGCGTCGAGCACCGCGTCGAGGCGCTTGCCGCGGTGCTCCCACGGCACCCCGGTCGCGAAGTACTCCTCGCGCAGCCAGCCGAGCCCGAGGCCGACGTCCAGCCGGCCGCCGCTGGCGAGGTCGAGCGAGGTCAGGGCCCGGGCGAGCAGCACCGGGGAATAGACCGGGCCGGTCAGCGCGCTCATCCCCAGACGGGCCGTGCGGGTCACGGCGGCCGCGGTCGCGAGCGTCGTGAACGGGTCCGCGAACGTCTCGAACTCGCGGGGGTACGGGTGCTCCGGCGTCCCGCCGCCCGGGTACAGGTCGGACGGCTCGCGCGGCGTCAAGATCCGGTCGCCGACCCACAGCGAGCCGAAGCCGAGGTCCTCCGCGGCGGTCGCGAAGCGCGCGACGGCGGCGGGGTCGGCGAGGGCGCCGTACTGGGGCAGCGCCAGGCCGAGCCGAGTCCCGCTCACCGGTGAGCGGGACTCCGGGTTGCTCGTCATGGCGGACATCCTGGCATGATCAGGTGGTCGGCGGGGAGTTTTCCGCTGGCCGGCCGGGGTGCGGCGGTCGATCGGGGGGCGCGGTTGCGGGCTCTCGTGAGGCTTGCCGTAGACTTCGGGACTTGGAACGCACTACGGTCATCCCCGCCTGGATGGTGGGGATGCTGGAATGCGTCCTCCGGGGCTCCGAGCGATCGGGGCTCCACAGGGGTGTAGCTCAATTGGCAGAGCAGCGGTCTCCAAAACCGCAGGTTGCAGGTTCAAGTCCTGTCACCCCTGCGTAACGGAACTGGTGGAGCAGAGGAGTGGTCGTGAGCGACAGCGACGCCAGCGGCGGCGAGCAGGAGCAGGACGGCACCGGGCGGAAGCCCGACAGCCCGTCCCGTCCCGTCACAGCCGCTGCCAGGCGTGAGCGCCGTGCGACCGCTCGCCCGGCGGGCAAGTCCGCGGCACGTGCGGACGACAAGTCCCGGCCGGCCGGGAAGTCGGGGGAGAAGGCCGCCTCCGACGCGAAGGGCGCTCCGACTCCCAAGCGGGACCAGAAGCCGAAGAAGGCGTCGGTGTTCGCGCGGCTGGTGCGCTTCATCCGCGAGGTGTGGGCGGAGCTGCGCAAGGTCATCTGGCCGAACCGCAAGCAGATGGTCACCTACACCGCCGTCGTGCTGGCCTTCGTGGTGTTCATGGTGGCCCTCGTCAGCGTGCTCGATCTGGCATTCAAGTGGGGCATCGGCAAGATCTTCGGCTGACGCGCCTCGGCGCGCGCCGATTGGGGCTCAGGTCCCGGCCTGACCCCGGCAATGATCAACTGAGAGGACGGAACGTGACCTCCGACAACGGCACATCAGCCGGTCACGACCTGACCGAGCTTTCCGACGAGCAGGTGCACGCGGCACTCGGTGACGAGGAATCCGCGCACCTCGAGCCCGTCGAGGTGTCCGACGAGGTCGACGAAGCCGCTTCCGACGAAGATGGCGCCGAGGACAGCACCGACGATGTGGCCGAGGCCGCGTCCGACGAAGCCGAGCCCGAAGCGGACGACGAGGACCCGGTCGCCAAGCTGCGCGCCGAGCTGGTCGCCGCGCCCGGCGAGTGGTACGTCGTGCACTCCTACGCCGGGTACGAGAACAAGGTGAAGACCAACCTCGAGACCCGGACCACGACCCTGGACGTCGAGGACTACATCTTCCAGATCGAGGTCCCGACCGAAGAGGTCACCGAGATCAAGAACGGCCAGCGCAAGCAGGTGCAGCGCAAGGTGCTGCCCGGCTACATCCTGGTCCGGATGGACCTGAACGACGCCTCGTGGAGCGCGGTGCGCAACACGCCGGGCGTGACCGGGTTCGTCGGCGCCACCTCGCGGCCGTCGCCGCTGACCGTGGACGAGGTCCTGAAGTTCCTCGCCCCGAAGGTCGAGAACGAAGCCCCGGCCAAGGGCGGCAAGGGCGAGTCCACCGCGACCGCGGCCCCGCTCGGCGGCCCGGCCGTCGAAGTCGACTTCGAAATCGGCGAGTCGGTCACGGTCATGGACGGCCCGTTCGCCACGCTGCCGGCGACGATCTCCGAGGTCAACGTCGACGGGCAGAAGCTGAAGGTCCTGGTGTCGATCTTCGGCCGGGAGACCCCGGTCGAGCTGTCGTTCAACCAGGTCTCCAAGATCTGACGGCCGCCCGTTCGGCCGCAGTCCCCGCGTCCACGGCAGGTACGCGGGGAACGTAGTACAGGACAGGAAAAGAAATGCCACCCAAGAAGAAGAAGCTTGCGGCGATCATCAAGCTGCAGATCAAGGCGGGCGCGGCCAACCCCGCGCCGCCGGTCGGCCCGGCTCTGGGTCAGCACGGCGTCAACATCATGGAGTTCTGCAAGGCCTACAACGCCGCGACCGAGTCGCAGCGTGGGGACGTCGTCCCGGTCGAGATCTCCGTGTACGAGGACCGGTCGTTCGACTTCAAGCTGAAGACGCCGCCGGCCGCGCGCCTGCTGCTCAAGGCCGCTGGTGTCGAGAAGGGCTCCGGCGAGCCGCACAAGACCAAGGTCGCCAAGGTCACCTGGGACCAGGTCCGCGAGATCGCCAAGACCAAGGAGACCGACCTCAACGCGCACGACATCGACCAGGCGGCGAAGATCATCGCCGGCACTGCCCGCTCCATGGGCATCACGGTCGTCGACGCCTGACGTCTGCAGCACTACCCGTGGGAGAGCCAGGTGCTGGCTCGTCACCACACTGATCCGTTTTCGAAGTTAAGGACAGAAGCATGACCAAGCACAGCAAGGCTTACCGCCAGGCTGCGGAGCTCATCGACAAGGAGCGCCTCTACGCGCCGCTCGATGCCGCGAAGCTGGCGAAGGAGACCTCCAAGACCAAGATGGACGCGACCGTCGAGGTCGCGATGCGTCTCGGTGTGGACCCCCGCAAGGCCGACCAGATGGTCCGCGGCACCGTGAACCTGCCGCACGGCACCGGTAAGACCGCCCGCGTCATCGTCTTCGCCGTCGGCGACAAGGCCGCCGAGGCCGAAGCCGCCGGCGCGGACGCGGTCGGCACCGACGAGCTGATCGAGCGCATCCAGGGTGGCTGGCTCGACTTCGACGCCGCGATCGCGACGCCGGACCAGATGGCCAAGGTGGGCCGCATCGCCCGCATCCTCGGCCCGCGTGGCCTGATGCCGAACCCGAAGACCGGCACGGTGACCCCCGCGGTCGAGAAGGCCGTGAAGGACATCAAGGGCGGCAAGATCAACTTCCGCGTCGACAAGCAGGCCAACCTGCACCTGGTGATCGGCAAGGCTTCCTTCGACACGGAGAAGCTGGTCGAGAACTACGCCGCCGCGCTGGACGAGATCCTCCGCGCCAAGCCGTCCTCGGCGAAGGGCCGTTACCTCAAGAAGGTCACCTTCACCACGACGATGGGCCCGGGCATCCCGGTCGACCCGCTGCGCACCCGCAACCTCCTTTCCGAGGACGCGAACGCCTGAGTCGGACATCACCAGAAAGGGCGTCCCCGCTTGCTGCGGGGGCGCCCTTTCTTCGTGTCTCATGGGAGTCATGCCGACTTTCGCGTCGTTCGACGGGCTCCGGTTGAACTACACCGTGTGGGAGGGCGCCGCCGCCCACCACCCGGTGCTGCTCCAACACGGCTTCGCGGCCGACACGAACGCGAACTGGATCTCGACCGGCGTGGTCGCGGCGCTGCGCGCAGCCGGCCTGACGGTGATCTCCCTGGACGCCCGCGGCCACGGCCGTTCGGAGAAGCCCCACGACGAGTGCCGCTACACGGGCGACAGCATGGCCCGGGACATTTCGGCCCTGCTCGACGAGCTGCGCCTCGACGAGGTGTCGCTGGTCGGCTACTCGATGGGCGCGATCATCGCCCTGGCGGCCACGGCGACGGACAAGCGCATCCGCTGCCTGGCCACGGGCGGCGTCGGTTCGGGCATCGTCGACTTCGGCGGCGTCGACCTGCGAGTGGTGAAGCCGTCGGAGATCGCCGCGGCCTTGCTGGCCGAGGACCCGTCGACGGTCCCGCCGTCCGGAGTGCCGTTCAGGTTGCTGGCCGACGCGACCGGCGGCGACCGCCAGGCACTGGCGGCGGTGGCGCTGGCCTCCCAGGAGGGCCACCTCGACCTGTCGTCGATCGGTGTACCGACCCTGGTCCTGGCGGGCGATCAGGACCTGCTGGCGGCGGAGCCGGAGCGCCTGGCGGCAGCCATCGCGGGGGCCCGGTTGGTGCGCATCCCGGGCGACCACATGACGGCGGTGATGTCACCGTCGTTCTCGGAGGCGCTGGTGACCTTCTTGACGGCTCCGCAGCCCCGCTGAGTCACGGACCCCGAGCCGGCTCAGCCGGTCGGCGACGTGGTCGTGGGCACTCCGCTGCACTTCGCCGGGCCGATGGCGTGGCCGGTGATCAGCCACTGGCCCTTCTCCACCTTCGAGACCGTGAAGACGCCCAGTGCCGGGCCGCCGCTGATGGCGAAGGTGCAGGAATCGATCGTCACGGTGTCACCGGGCAGCGGGTCCGAGACGCTCGACGGCAGGGATTCCGCGTAGTCGTTCTTGTTCGTCACCTGGGTGGCCAGGAACTCGACGGCCTTCTTGCAGTCGGTCTCGGCGGTGTTCTGCCGGAACGTCTGCGCGATGTCCTGCGCGAACTGCGTCTGGATGTCGCGCTGACCCTCGTTCTGGAAGCGGCCGCAGGCGTCGGCGACCCGGCCCTGGGCGATGTTGTGGTAGACGAACCGCACCGCCTCGTACGGGTTCGTCGAGAACACGTGGTTCGTGTGGTACTTCCCGCCGCCCTCCTGGGCCAGCTGGGCCGACGTCTTTCCGGCGTCGTTCGGGAAGAAGTGGTTGTACAGCCACGTTCCCGCCAGGCCGAGGATCACGATCGCCAGCACCCAAGCGATCACCTTCTTGCCCAGCCAACTGAGCCAGCGAGGCGCCCGGCGGCGCTCGGTCGGGACCAGCTCGTAGCCCGGCGGAATCATCGGCGGCTGGGCGCCCTGCTGCGGAACAGGCTGGGACGGCGGAGCCTGGACCACGCCGGCGTCCGGCGCGGGTGCCGGCTGGTTGCCCTGCTGGGACTGCGTGAACCGCAGGTAGTCCTGGAACTGCTGGAACCGGCGGAACTGCTCCAGCTCCGCCGGGTCCATCGGCGGCTGCGTGCCGCCGGAAGGCTGGGGGAGGGCCGAAGAGCCTTGGCCGGGGGTGAGGGCGCTGCCGGGCTGGGGCAGCGGCGGGGAAGCCGGCGGCTGAGCGTTACCGCCGGGAGGCGTGGGTGCGTTCGAGCCCGCCGGTTCGATGTCCGAGCCCGGCTTTCCGTCATCGCGCTGCTCCGCCACGTGACCATGATGCCCTCCCGAGCTCACCAAGGAACCCCCAGCCGCCCTAAACGCAGGTCAGGACGGGGGCCCGAGGAAGCCTCGAGAACCAGCCGGGTATAGTTGAAGACGTTCTACCGAAGACCGCTGGTTTTCCCCGCCTCAACGGGGAACGAAGGTCCCGCACTCGCCGGGCGGCCCGCGCAGGAGGAACGAGGCCCCGGCACGTGTGCCGGGATGACGCCCCGCGCCTGCTTGCGCGAGGGCGTTTCGTCGTTTCGGGGGCCCCTCGGTGCCAGTGGAAACACTAGCCAAGAGAGGAGGCGACCATGGCGAAGCCCGACAAGGTGGCGGCCGTCGCCGAGATCGCGGAGAGCTTCCGCACCAGCTCGGCCACCGTCGTTACCCAGTACACCGGCCTCTCCGTGTCCCAGCTGTCCCAGCTGCGCCGCGCTCTCGGCACCAGTGCCAAGTACCGGGTCGCGAAGAACACCCTCGTCAAGCGCGCCGCCGAAGACGCGGGCGTCACGGGGCTCGAGGACCTGTTCGTCGGCGCGACCGCCATCGCCTTCGTCGAGGGTGAGGCTGTCGACGCCGCCAAGGCGCTTCGCGACTTCGCGAAGGACAACAACGCGCTTGTGATCAAGGGCGGCTACATGGACGGCAAAGCGCTGTCCGTGGACGAGATCAACCGGATCGCCGATCTCGACAGCCGTGAGGTCCTGCTCGCCAAGGCGGCGGGCGCGTTCAAGGCGAAGCTGTCCCAGGCCGCCGCGCTGTTCCAGGCGCCGGCGTCCCAGGTCGCCCGCCTGGCTGCCGCGCTGGAGGAGAAGCAGCGCAACGCCACCGGTACCGAAGCAGCCGAAGCACCCGCCGAGAGCTGAACACCCCCCACCCCGAACGTCTAGTTCGTTTTTCTGAGAGGAAGCCATCATGGCGAAGCTGAGCACCGCCGAGCTGATCGACGCCTTCAAGGAGCTGACCCTCCTCGAGCTGTCCGAGTTCGTGAAGGAGTTCGAAGAGGTCTTCGACGTGACCGCCGCCGCGCCGGTCGCCGTCGCCGCCGCCGGCCCGGCCGGTGCCGCTGCCCCGGTCGCCGAGGAGCAGGACGAGTTCGACGTCGTCCTCGAGGGCGCCGGCGACAAGAAGATCCAGGTCATCAAGGTCGTCCGCGAGGTCGTCTCCGGTCTGGGCCTGAAGGAGGCCAAGGAGCTGGTCGAGGCCGCTCCCAAGGCCCTCCTGGAGAAGGTCGACAAGGAGGCCGCCGAGGCCGCCAAGGAGAAGCTCGAGGCTGCGGGCGCCAAGATCTCCATCAAGTGATTCCGGGCGCGTGAGCGCCTGTGCACCACCTCGAGAAGGGGCGGGCATCCACGCGGATGCCCGCCCCTTCCGTTTTGCCCGGAGCGCTCGATGCGTTTCCGCTGGCCGACGCCGCTTTTCGCGGTGATCCCCTAGGAGTGGTGTCCGATTGGCCCCGGGTCCCTAAATCGCGGTTTCGGGGCTCGAGAGTTCTGCGTCGTTGCCCCGAATGGACTACCGTGCCTGCAGTTGCCGATCACGGCGGGGTGACGATGGAACGAGGGCTGGCCAGAAAAGAAAACTGGTGAGTAACCTGTTCGCACTCAGCTCGTTGCACCTGGTTGACGCGGGTTCTTGGGGCGCCGGACCCGCACCCCGCCGCCGACGTGGGTGGCATGGGTGTGGCAGCGGGCGCAATGACGCGGAACAGCTCCTGGAGGTGCGATGGGTGCCGAGGTGGTCATCGAAGGTCTGACGAAGTCCTTCGGTAAGCAGGCCATCTGGCGGGACGTCACGCTGACGCTGCCTCCGGGCGAAGTGTCGGCGATGCTCGGACCGTCCGGAACCGGCAAGTCGGTGTTCCTCAAGTCGATGATCGGCCTGCTCAAGCCCGACCGCGGCCGCTGCGTGATCAACGGGGTGGACATCGTCACCTGCTCCGAGCACAAGCTGTACGAGATCCGGAAGCTCTTCGGCGTCCTCTTCCAGGACGGCGCGCTGTTCGGCTCGATGAACCTCTACGACAACGTCGCCTTCCCGCTGCGCGAGCACACGAAGAAGTCCGAGACGGAAATCCGCCGGATCGTCCTCGAGAAGCTCGACATGACCGGTCTGAACGGCGCCGACAAGAAGCTGCCGGGCGAGATCTCCGGCGGTATGCGCAAGCGCGCCGGCCTCGCCCGCGCCCTGGTGCTGGACCCGGAGATCATCCTGGTCGACGAGCCGGACTCGGGCCTCGACCCCGTCCGCACCACCTACATCTCGCAGCTGTTCCTCGACGTCAACGCGCAGATCGACGCGACGTTCCTGATCGTCACGCACAACATCAACCTGGCCCGCACGGTGCCGGACAACCTGGGCATGCTCTTCCGCAAGGAACTGGTCATGTTCGGCCCGCGCGAGGTGCTGCTGACCAGCGAGGAGCCGGTCGTCAAGCAGTTCCTCAACGGCAAGATGCAGGGCCCGATCGGCATGTCCGAGGAGAAGGACCACGCCCAGATGGCCGCCGAGCAGGCGATGTTCGACGCCGGCCACCACGCGGGCGGGGTCGAGGACGTCACCGGGGTGCCGCCGCAGATGCAGACGACGCCGGGAGTGCCGACGCGGATGGGCGCGGTCCGCCGCAAGGACCGCGTCATGGAGATCATGCACCGGCTGCCGCAGGCCGCGCAGGAGAGCATCATCGCCTCGCTGAGCCCGGAAGAGCAGCGCCACTACGGCGTCAGCCCGCGGCTGGTCGCGCAGGCCCAGCAGCAGCAACAGCAGCAGGTCCCGGCGGGCGCCCGGCAGGGTGACGGCGTCCCGAACCAGCACCACGGCCAGCTGCCCGCCGACCAGGTCGCGCGCATCCCCGGCGGCCAGCCGCCGAGACCGGGCGCGCGCCGGATGCCACCGCCGCCGAACAACGGGCCAGGTGGCCGGTGAGCTCTCCCGCTTCACAGGCGAAGATCCCCGGAATCGGCATGCTCCGCGAAACCGGGAACCTGTTCGCCCTCGGCCTCGACATCGTTCGTGGCATCTTCCAGCGCCCGTTCCAGCTGCGGGAGTTCATCCAGCAGTCGTGGTTCATCGCGAGCGTGACCATCCTGCCGACGGCCCTCGTGGCGATCCCGTTCGGCGCGGTCATCTCGCTGCAGTTCGGTTCGCTTGCCCGGCAGCTGGGCGCGCAGTCCTACACCGGCGCGGGCTCCGTGCTCGCCACCGTGCAGCAGGCCAGTCCGCTGGTCACCGCGCTGCTGGTGGCGGGCGCGGGCGGCTCCGCCGTCTGCGCCGACATCGGCGCGCGGACCATCCGCGAGGAGATCGCCGCGATGGAGGTGCTCGGCGTCTCCGCGGTGCAGCGGCTGATCGTGCCGCGCACGCTCGCGATGATGCTGGTCGCGCTGCTGCTCAACGGCATGGTCAGCGTCATCGGCGTGCTGGGCGGCTACTTCTTCAACGTCGTGCTGCAGGGCGGGACGCCGGGGGCGTACCTGGCGAGCTTCTCCGCCCTCGCGCAGCTGCCCGACCTGTGGGTCGGTGAGCTCAAGGCGCTGATCTTCGGGTTCATCGCCGCCGTCGTCGCGTCCTACCGGGGCCTCAACCCCTCCGGCGGCCCGAAGGGCGTCGGGGACGCGGTGAACCAGTCGGTGGTCATCACGTTCCTCATGCTGTTCGTCGTGAACTTCGTGATCACCCTGATCTACCTGCAGATCGTGCCCGGAAAGCTGGACTAGCGCCATGACGTTCCTCCAGGGCGCCAAGCGCGTCGCCAACCGACCCCTCCAGACGCTGGACACGCTGGGCGACCAGATGTCGTTCTACGGCCGCGCTCTGCTGTGGACGCCGCGGACGCTGCGCCGCTACACGAAGGAAGTCCTCCGGCTGCTGGCCGAGGTGAGCTTCGGGTCCGGCTCGCTCGCCGTCATCGGCGGCACGGTCGGCGTGATGGTCGGCTTGACGCTGTTCACCGGTGTCCTCGTCGGCCTCCAGGGCTACTCGGCGCTGAACTCGATCGGGACGTCGGCCTTCACCGGCTTCCTGACGGCGTTCTTCAACACGCGCGAGATCGCCCCGCTGGTCGCCGGCCTCGCCCTGAGCGCCACCGTCGGCGCCGGGTTCACCGCGCAGCTCGGCGCGATGCGGATCTCCGAGGAGATCGACGCGCTGGAAGTCATGGGCGTGCCGAGCCTGCCGTACCTGGTGACCACGCGGATCATCGCCGGGTTCGTCGCGGTCATCCCGCTCTACATCATCGGCCTGCTGAGCTCGTACCTCGCGTCACGACTGGTCGTGATCTACATCTACAACCAGTCGGCCGGTACCTACGACCACTACTTCGACCTGTTCTTACCACCGCAGGACGTGCTCTATTCGTTCATCAAGGTGCTGATCTTCAGCGTCTTGATCATCCTGTCGCACTGCTACTTCGGGTACCGGGCGACCGGTGGCCCGGCCGGTGTCGGCGTCGCGGTCGGCAAGGCCGTGCGCCTCTCCATCGTCACGGTGTCGATCATGAACTTCTTCATCGGGTTCGCCATCTGGGGAACCGACGTCACGGTAAGGATCGCGGGATGAGGACGCTCCGACGCAGGCTGCTCGGCCTGCTGCTCATCGCCGTGATGGTCGGCGGGGTGGCGCTGTCCATCGAGCTCTACGACAAGGCCTTCACGCCCGTCGTCACGGTCAAGCTGCAGGCCGACAAGATCGGCAACCAGCTGATCAAGCAGTCCGACGTCAAGGTGCGCGGGCTGATCGTCGGCTCGGTGCAGGACATCGTCGCCACCGACCACGGCGCGGAGCTGACCCTCGCGCTCAAGCCGGAGTCGGCGAAGCTGATCCCGGCGAACGTCTCGGCGCGGTTCCTGCCGAAGACCCTCTTCGGCGAGCGGTTCGTCTCGCTGGAGATCCCGAAGGACCCGTCGGCGAAGACGCTGGCCAGCGGCGACGTCATCCCGCAGGACCGCACGTCGAGCGCCATCGAGCTGGACCAGGCGTTCGAGCACCTGATGCCGGTGCTGCAGGCGGTGCAGCCGCAGAAGCTGTCGGCGACGCTCACCGCGATCTCGACCGCGCTGCAGGGCCGCGGCGACCAGCTCGGCGACACGCTGACGCAGCTGGGCACCTACATCGGCGAGCTGAACCCGCACGAGCCGGAGCTGCAGCACAACCTGAAGGCGCTCGCGGAGTTCTCCGACCACCTGAAGGACGCCGCGCCGGACCTGGTGCAGAGCCTCGACAACCTGAGCACGACGACCCGGACCGTCGTCGACCAGCAGCAGAACCTGTGGAACCTCTACGGCAGCCTGACCCAGGCCTCGGTGGACCTGCAGACGTTCCTGCAGAACAACAAGGAGAACATCATCTCCCTCGCCGACACCGCCCGGCCCACGGCCGAGCTGCTGGCGAAGTACGCGCCGGAGTACCCCTGCGTGATCTCCCAGATGGCCGACAACGTCCCGCTGATCGACCAGGCGCTGGGCAAGGGCACCAACCAGCCCGGCCTGCACGCCACGATCGAGATCATCGTGCCGCGGGCGCCGTACCAGGCGGGCAAGGAAGAGCCGCGGTTCGACGACAAGCGCGGCCCGCGGTGCTACGACATGAAGGACCTCCCGAAGCCGTTCCCCTCGGAGCCGCCGGACGGCGCGTTCCAGGACGGCACGAAGCACCAGACCGCGCCGAAGACCGTCGGCGACGGCCTCAACCCGGCCAAGTTCAAGGCCGACGCGGCCGGCGGCAACGGTAGTGGCGGCGACCTGGCTTACTCGCCCGCGGAGCAGGGCTTCCTGGCCGACCTCCTCGGCCCGCAGCTGGGCATGGACTCCGCCGACGTCCCGGGCTGGAGCTCGCTGCTCGTCGGACCGCTCTACCGCGGGGCGGAGGTGACGGTGAAGTGAGGGGACTGCTCGCACCGCTGATCAAGCTCGGCATCTTCGTGGTCGTCACCGTGCTGTTCACGACGATCCTCGGGATCAGCATCGCCAACATCAACACCACGAGCACCAACGCCTACAAGGCGCGCTTCACCGACGCGACGCTGCTGCTGCCCAACGACGACGTCCGCATCGCGGGCGTCCGCGTCGGGCAGGTCAAGGACGTCAAGATCGTCGACAAGCGCCAGGCCGAGGTCGAGTTCGAGGTCGACGCCGGGCGGACGCTGCCCGCCGGGGTGACCGCGCAGATCAAGTTCCGCAACCTGGTCGGCCAGCGCTACGTCTCGCTCGGCGAAGGCGACGACAGCACCGGCAAGACCCTGCAGCCCGGCGGCACGATCCCGCTCGACCGCACCACCCCGGCGCTGGACCTGACCGAGCTGTTCAACGGCTTCAAGCCGCTGTTCACCGCGCTCAACCCGGACGACGTCAACAAGCTGTCCTACGAGGTCATCCAGGTCCTGCAGGGCGAAGGCGGCACCGTGGAAAGCCTGCTGTCGCACACGGCATCGCTGGCCACCACGATCGCCGGCAAGGACCAGGTGATCGGCCAGGTCATCGACAACCTCAACTCGGTGCTCGACACGGTCAACGCGCACACCCCGCAGCTCAACGACCTGATCGTCAAGCTGCAGCAGCTCGTGTCCGGGCTGGCCGCCGACCGCAAGCCGATCGGCGACGCGATCGAGAGCCTCGGCAACCTGGCCGAGACGACGTCCGGCCTGCTGGGTGACGTCCGGGAGCCGCTGAAGAACGACATCAGCGCCCTCGGGAACCTCACGAACCAGCTCAACAAGAACGAACCGGAGCTGGAGCACTTCATCCAGTTCCTGCCGACCAAGGTGAGCACGCTGACCCGCACCGCGGACTACGGCTCCTGGTTCAACTTCTACGCCTGCGAGTTCTCCGGGAGCGTCAGCTTGCCGCCACTGATCAACGACGTCGCGCTCCCGTTGATCCCGGTCAACCGGGAGAGGTGCACGGGATGAAGTCCTTCCAGAAGCGCAACCCCGTCCCGATCGCGCTGGTCGGCATCGCCGTCCTGGCCCTCGGGTTCATCGCCGCGCTGAACTCCGAAGACCTCCCGGTGATCGGCGGCGGCACGACCTACTCCGCCGAGTTCAGCGAGGCCTCCGGCCTGCAGGTGGACAACGACGTCCGGGTCGCCGGCGTCAAGGTCGGCAAGGTCAGCGACATCGAGCTCGACGGCGCGTCGGTCAAGGTGTCGTTCAAGGTCAAGGACGCCTGGCTGGGCGACCGGACCAGCGCCGCGATCAAGATCAAGACGCTGCTCGGCCAGAAGTACCTGGCGCTGGACCCGCAGGGCCAGGGCTCGCTGAACCCGGGGAACGCGATCCCGCGGGACCGCACGATGGCCCCCTACGACGTGCTCGACGCGTTCCGCGGGCTGTCGCAGACCGTCGACGACATCGACACCAAGCAGCTGGCGCAGAGCTTCGACACGATCTCGCAGACCTTCGCCAACACGCCCGAAGACGTGCGGGGCGCGCTGTCCGGGCTGTCGAAGCTGTCGGACACGATCGCCTCGCGCGACACGCAGCTGTCGAACCTGCTGGCCAACACGCGCGAGGTGTCGCAGACGCTGGTCGACCGCGACGCCGAGGTGCAGAAGCTGCTCACCGACGGCAACAAGCTGCTCGACGAGCTCTCGAAGCGCGAAGACGCGATCACGTCGCTGCTGAACGGCTCCCGCGAGCTGGCGACCCAGCTGCAGGGCCTGATCGACGACAACGGCAAGCAGCTCGACCCGGTGCTCACGTCCCTGGACCAGCTGACGTCGATGCTGCAGCGCAACCAGGACTCGCTGGCCCAGGGCATCGCGAAGTTCGCGCCGTTCATCCGCGTCTTCACCAACACCATCGGCAACGGCCGCTGGTTCGACAACTACATCTGCGGCCTGGTGCTGCCGTCGTTCGGCCCGATCAACGAAGAGGGGTGCTACACGAAATGAGTGACACCCGCTTCGGGGCGGCCCTGACCCGCGGCTTCACCATCGCGATCGTCCTCGCGCTCGTCGTCGCCGGCGGGATCTGGTGGACCCTCAAGGACGCCGGCCGCAACCACCTCACCGCGTACTTCGCCGGCGCTGTCGGCCTGTACGAGGGCAACAGCGTGCGGATGCTCGGCGTCGACATGGGCACGGTCACCAAGATCCAGCCCATGGGCAACCAGGTGAAGGTCGAGGTCGAGTACGACCGCTCGGTCGCCGTCCCGGCCGACGCCAAGGCGCTCATCGTGGCGCCGTCGCTGGTGTCGGACCGCTACGTCCAGCTCGCTCCCGCCTACACCGGCGGCCCGCGGATCTCCGACGGCGCGGTCATCGGCCTCGACCGCACCGAGGTGCCCCTCGAGGTCGACCAGCTGGCGGCCAGCCTGGCCCGGGTCAGCGAGACCCTCGGCCCGAACGGCGCCAACAAGAACGGGTCGCTGTCGAACCTGCTGACCACCGCGGCGGCCAACGTCGACGGCAACGGCCAGGCCCTGCACGACACGATCACCAAGCTCGGCCAGGCGGCCGGGACGCTGTCGGGCAACAAGGACGACCTGTTCTCCACCGTGGAGAACCTCGGCAAGTTCTCGCAGACGCTGGCCGACAGCGACAAGCAGGTCCGCAGCTTCGAGAGCCAGCTCGCCGACGTCAGCGGCTACCTGGCGTCCGAAAAGGACAACCTCGCCGCGACCGTGCAGCAGCTGGGCACGACGCTCACCTCGGTGCAGGCGTTCATCGACCAGAACCACGACCGGCTCAAGTCCAACGTCGACAAGCTGGCCGGCATCACCAAGGTGCTCGTCGACCAGCGCAGCTCGCTCGCCGAGATCCTCGACGTCGCGCCCGTCGGCCTGAGCAACCTGGTCAACACCTACAACGGCTCGGCCGGCACGCTCGACGCCCGGCCGAACCTCAACGAGCTGACCCAGCCGCCGCTGGTGATGATCTGCCGGCTGCTCAAGCAGGCCGGCAAGGGCATCCCGGACGTGCTCGGCAACGCCTGTGAGGGCATCGCCGGTGTCGTCGACGGGATCGTCCCGCTGCCGTCCCTGGCGCAGACGGTCCAGGCGCTGCAGGCGGGCCAGCTGCCGCCGCTGCCGCTGCCCATCGCCGGGCAGCTCTACGGAGGTGGCCGGTGAGGAAGCTGCTGAGCGTGGGAGCGCTCGTGACGGTGTCCGCGCTGACGCTGTCCGGCTGCGCCTTCAACGGCATCTACGACCTGCCGCTGCCCGGCGGCGCCGACCTCGGTGACCACCCGTACACGGTCAACGTCGAGTTCCGCGACGTGCTCGACCTGACCCCGCAGGCCGGGGTGAAGGTCGACGAGGTGCCGGTCGGCCGCGTCGAGAACGTCGGGCTCACCAAGGACGGCTGGCACGCCCTGGTCACGCTGAGGGTCAACGGTGACATCAAGCTGCCGGCCAACGCGATCGCCAACGTGAAGCAGTCGAGCCTGCTCGGCGAGAAGTACGTCGAGCTGGCCTCGCCTGGCGACGACCAGGCCCAGGGCAAGCTCGCCGACAACGCGACCATCCCGCTGGCCCGGACCAACCGCAGCGTGGAGGTCGAAGAGCTGCTCGGCGCGCTGTCGCTGCTGCTCAACGGCGGTGGGGTCGACCAGCTCAACACCATCACCAAGGAGCTCAACAACGCCACGTCCGGCCGCGAGCCGGACATCAAGGCGCTGCTGGACAACGCGAACCAGCTGGTCACGAACCTCGACCAGCAGTCGCGGAACATCACGCGGGCCATCGACGGGCTCAACCGGCTGTCCTCGACCCTGAACGGCCAAAAGGACAAGCTGGTCGGCGCCGTCGACAACCTCGGGCCCGGCCTCGGCGTGCTCGAACAGCAGCGCGGCCAGCTGGTCACCATGCTGCAGGCGCTGGACAACCTCTCCGGCGTCGCCACCGACACGGTCAACCGGTCGCAGAAGGACCTCGTCGCCGATCTGAAGGCGCTGACCCCGACGCTGCAGAAGCTGGGCGAGGCGGGCAACGACCTGCCGAAGGCCCTGCAGCTCCTGCTGACGTTCCCGTTCAGCGACCAGGCCGTCAACGGCGTCAAGGGCGACTACTTCAACCTGTACGCGAAGGTGGACCTGAACCTGAAGACCGTCGTCGAGAACCTGGGCAACAGCCGCCAGAACATCCTGTCCGGGCAGCTGCCGCTGGCCGGGCTGACCGGCGGCACCGAGGGCGCGGCGGGCAACCCGCCGCTGCCGATCCCCGGGGAGAGCGGCCAGCCGCGGTCCGGGCAGTCGAAGCCGGGGCTCGGGAACCTCTTCGGGCTCCTGTCGGGAGGTGCGGGCTGATGCTGGTTCGCCGGACGAAGATCCAGTTGGTCGCCTTCGCGATCATTTCCGTCGTCGCGATCGTCTACGCACTGATCCGGTTCGCCGGGCTCGGCACCGTGTTCGGCAACGACGGCTACACGGTGAAGCTGCAGCTCAACGAGTCGGGCGGCATCTTCACCAACGCCGAAGTCACCTACCGCGGCTACAACATCGGCCGGGTGGGGGAGATGCGGCTGACCCCGACCGGGCTGGAAGCCGACCTGAACATCGACCCGTCGGCGCCGCAGGTGCCCGCGGACCTCGACGCGGTCGTCGCCAACCGGTCGGCGGTCGGCGAGCAGTACGTCGACCTCAAGCCCAAGGCCGACAAGGGCCCGTACCTGGCGGGCGGCTCGGTCATCCCGGCGGCGAAGACGACCACCCCGGTCAGCACCGACCGGCTGATCGGCGACCTCGACTCGCTCGCCGCGTCGGTCCCGGTCGACTCGCTGCGCACGGTCGTCGACGAGTCCTACGACGCCTTCCGCGGCACCGGCGGCGACCTGCAGAAGCTGCTCGACACCGCGCGCAGCTTCACCACGACCGCGCAGGAGTACCTGCCGCAGACGATCCAGCTGCTGGAGCAGGGCGGCAAGGTGCTGGACACGCAGAACGACCAGGCGGCGAACTTCGCGTCGTTCAGCAAGAGCCTCAACGAGCTCACCGGCACCCTGAAGAACTCCGACGGCGACCTGCGCAAGCTCATCGGCATCACGCCGCAGGTGGCGACGCAGATCAGCCAGGTGCTGCGGGAGTCCGGCCCGGGCCTCGGCGCGCTGACGGCGAACCTGCTCACCACGGCCAACCTGACCGTGACCCGGCTGGACGGCATCGAGCAGGGCCTGGTGACCTACCCGGCGCTGGCCGGCGCGGTCAGCAGCGTCGCGCCGGGCGACGGCACCGCGCACCTCGGCCTGGTGCTCAACCTGTTCAACCCGCCGTCCTGCACGAAGGGCTACATCCCGTACTCGCAGTTCCGCACCGGGGCCGAGACTTCGCCGAGGCCGGCGAAGGAGGACGCGTACTGTGCCGAACCGAAGGGCAGCCCGATCAGCGTCCGCGGCGCGCAGAACGCGCCGTACGGCGGGGTGCCGGTCGCGCCGTCCGGCGCCGACGTGTCGGCCAACGCGAACCGGCCGGCGGAGGAGCTGGCCGAGGAGCGCGCCACCCGGGGTGTGCCGGGCATCGTCGGCAGCCCCGGCGTCAGCCTGACCAGCCTGGGTTCGCTGCTCGGCCTGGCCTGACGTGGATTTGATGACCGTTACCTACCCTGGAGTGCTATGAGTTCGGACGAGCCGGCCGACGTGGCGGTCAAGGAGCCCGAAGCGGCATCTGCGGCCGGCGAGACGCCGAAGGAGCCGTCCTCGCGGATCCTGGTGCTCGGCGCCGCGGCGCTGGCCCTGGCCGCGCTGATCGCGGCGGCGATCTTCGGCGTCCAGTGGTGGATGGCGGCGAACGACGACAACGCCGACCTGGCGGCGTCGCGCGAGGCCGTGGTCAAGGCGGGCACGAACGCGCTGAAGGCCTACACCGAGGTCGACTACACCGACCTCGACGGCTTCTTCGCCCGGCAGAAGTCCGTGTCGGACGACAAGATGTCGCAGCAGATCGACCAGTCGGCGCCGACGTTCCGCAAGGCGCTCGCCGACGCGAAGACGAAGGTCACCACGGACGTCCAGGACATCGCCGTCGAGGAGCTGGACGACCACGAAGGCAAGGCCAGCTTCCTCGCCGCCATCGCCACGACCGTCACCCAGGGGGACAAGAGCAGCGCGAAGCCGCTGCGCCTCGAGGTGTCGATGACCCGCGTGGGCGAAGACTGGAAGCTGTCCGGCATCGACAGCGTCCCGCTCGTCGCGGCCGGCCAGTAGCGTCACCGAGAAGGAGCTCGTAGTGCCCCCCTCCCGCCGCCAGCCGCCCACTCCGCCGTCGCGCCGGCCCCGCGTGGCCGGTCTGCGCAAGCCTCCGGCGGACGAGTCCGCCGCCGAGCGGACCGGCCGGCTCCCCGCGGTCCCGGCCAAGCCGCGGCCCCGCCCGGCACCGCGTCCGATGCCGCGGCCGGTCGCCAAGCCCGCCGAGTCGTTCGAAGCCGCGAGCGGGCAGCTCGACACGGCGCCGTCGGCCGAGGACACGCAGGTGTTCGCGGCGGTCGAGGACGAGCCGAAGGTCGACGCGCTCACCGGCGAGCCCGAAGCCGAGCCGGTCGACGACGAGGCCCCGGCGAAGCCGGCCCCGCGGCGGAAGAAGCGCGACACGGGCATCGCGAAGCCGACGGACGAGTCCGAGGTCCCGGTGGCTTCGGCGGAACCGGCGAAGCCCGCTGTCTCGCAGGTCCAGAAGCCGTACGTGGTCGCGGGCGCGCTGGTGCTCGTCGCGCTGGTCCTGGGCGGCCTGGCGTTCTGGTTCAAGTCCGAGGAGGTCGCCGTGTCGCAGGCGACCAGCAACACCGCGCTGCTGGACGTCGCGAAGACGGCCCAGGTCAAGGACGCCGTGTCGAAGGCGGCCGAGGCGCTGTTCTCCTACGACTTCAACAACATCAAGAAGACCGAGGACGCGGCGAACGACCTGCTCGCCAACGACGACGTCAAGAACAAGTACAACTCGCTGATGGGCGAGGTGAAGCGGCTCGCGCCGGCGCAGAAGATGATCGTGACGTGCAAGGTGACGCGCGCGGCGGTCATCATGCTCAACGGCGACCTGGCGAAGGTGATGGTCTTCGTCGACCAGACCTCGACCCGCACGGACACGAAGAAGACGACCGCGGGCACCGCCCAGCTCCACCTGAACGCCCAGCTCCAGGGCGACAAGTGGAAGATCACGGACATGGACACGTACAACGCGCCCAAGGTCCCGGCGGCCACCCAGGCACCGGCGTCCTCGGCCCCGCCGGCGTCCCCCTCGCCGACGAAGTAGCGCTCTGCCGGCCGCGGCCCGCCACCTCGATCGGGGTCGCGGGACGCGGTCGCGTCCGGCGGCGATGCCGTGAATGAGTCATTCACGGCGTCCCAGGACATGAATGGGTCATTCACTGCGTTCGGAGGGTGCGCGGTGATCTCGCCTGGCCGGTTGGCCTGGCCCGCCCCGCCCGGCTCACCTGGCCCGCTCGCCCGGCTCGCCCGGCCCGCTCACGCGGGCCCGCGGCGCTCCGCGTCCGGTGGAGGCCACCGGTCCGCGTTCGGCGATGATGCCGTGAATGAGTCATTCACGGCGTCCCAGGACATGAATGGGTCATTCACGGCGTTCGGAGGGTGCGCGGCGACCTCGCCTGGCTGGCCCGCCCGGCCCGCTCACGCGGGCCCGCAGCGCTCCGCGGTGGGCGGAGGCCATCGGCCACCGGCCCGCGTCCGGCGGCATCCGGAGCGTGAGCGGCTATCTCGCCCGGCCAGTTCGCCCGGCCCGCTCACGCGGGCCCCGCAGCGCTCCACGTCCGGCGGAGGCCCACCGGCGCCCCGCGGACGGCTGACCCAAGCCGCCTCTCGCGCCCGCGTGAGCGGCGTGGCCCGGCAGCCCCCTCCAGCGGGCCCGCCGAGCGCCAGCGGCGGCCCCACCGGGCGCGGTACGCCTGCGACACCTGATGCCCGTGTGACACCCCCGAAGCCCGCCCCGGCCGGTTACCGAAAACCTCCGCGACACGCCGCCAACGGCGGAACCGGTGCCGTCCGAAGTGGCCTGGAGCACACCTCCCGCCAGGGTCGAAACGGGGTAAACACCCAGGTCCACCCCCTGCTACTGGCGCTACCGGCCAGTAGCTGGAACACTATTCGGCCGCTCACGCTCCGCTGACCTTCTTCAACGCTGCGCCAACCGGCGGGACCCCCGTGTGGCATCTTGACTCTCGGGCCCGGTGGGTTCACGCTTACTCCCGAACGGCGAAACCGGCGGCCCTTGCGGGAGGGACAACCGGCTCGCCTGGAGGCATACCTGAAGACGTCGCGAGGCAGGCTGGGCCCCATCGGGAGCGCCCCCTGGACAGACCGCGCCGTTCGGGCTAGACTGCCTCTTTGCGCTGCCCTCTTTCAGGCTGCCCGGAGCCGGTAGTTAGGATAGTGGGCACACGGCACCCTTGACAGTCGCTCATAGCTGTTGCTATGGCGGCCGTCACCGCTCATTGTCCCCGGAAGGACGCATCTTGGCAGTCTCTCCCGCGAACCAGGCCACTGCTGCGACCACCTCGGCTGAATCTCGCTCGGAGTCCACGGGAATCCCCGGCGCGCCCAAGCGGGTTTCCTTCGCAAAGATTCGCGAACCGCTCAACACTCCCAACCTGCTCGACGTCCAGATCCAGTCGTTCCAGTGGTTCACCGGGGACGAAGCGTGGTTCGAACGCCGTGTCGAAGAAGGTGAAGAAAACCCGGTCGGCGGCCTCGAAGAGGTCCTGAACGAGATCTCCCCGATCGAGGACTTCTCCGGTTCGATGTCCCTGTCCTTCTCCGCTCCGCGCTTCGACGAGGTCAAGGCCTCGATCGAGGAGTGCAAGGACAAGGACATGACGTACGCCGCGCCGCTGTTCGTCACGGCCGAGTTCGTCAACAACAACACCGGCGAGATCAAGAGCCAGACGGTCTTCCTGGGCGACTTCCCGGTCATGACCGACAAGGGCACGTTCATCATCAACGGCACCGAGCGTGTCGTCGTGTCCCAGCTGGTCCGCTCGCCCGGCGTCTACTACTCGAAGGACGTCGACAAGACGACCGACAAGGACGTCTTCAGCGTCCGCGTGATCCCGAGCCGCGGTGCGTGGCTCGAGTTCGACGTCGACAAGCGCGACACCGTCGGCGTCCGCATCGACCGCAAGCGCCGCCAGCCGGTCACCGTGCTGCTGAAGGCCCTGGGCTGGACCACCGAGGCGATCCGCGAGCGCTTCTCCTTCTCGGAGACGCTGCTGGCGACCCTCGAGAAGGACCACACGGCCGGCACCGACGAGGCGCTGCTCGACATCTACCGCAAGCTGCGCCCGGGCGAGCCGCCCACGAAGGAGAGCGCGCAGACCCTGCTGGAGAACCTGTTCTTCAAGGCGAAGCGCTACGACCTGGCCAAGGTCGGCCGGTACAAGGTCAACAAGAAGCTGGGCCTCGACACGCCGTACGACACCGGGACGCTGACCGAAGAGGACATCGTCACCACCATCGAGTACCTGGTCCGGCTGCACGCCGGCGAGGACAAGGTGGTCGCGGCGAACGGCACCGAGATCCCGGTCGAGACCGACGACATCGACCACTTCGGCAACCGGCGCCTGCGCACGGTCGGCGAGCTGATCCAGAACCAGATCCGGGTCGGCCTGTCCCGCACCGAGCGCGTCGTGCGTGAGCGCATGACCACGCAGGACGTCGAGGCGATCACGCCGCAGACCCTGATCAACATCCGCCCGATCGGCGCGGCGATCAAGGAGTTCTTCGGCACCTCGCAGCTGTCGCAGTTCATGGACCAGAACAACCCGCTGTCGGGCCTGACGCACAAGCGTCGTCTGTCGGCCCTCGGCCCGGGTGGTCTGTCCCGTGAGCGCGCTGGCATGGAGGTCCGGGACGTCCACCCGTCGCACTACGGCCGGATGTGCCCGATCGAGACGCCGGAAGGCCCGAACATCGGCCTGATCGGCTCGCTCTGCTCCTACGCGCGGGTCAACCCGTTCGGCTTCATCGAGACGCCGTACCGCAAGGTCGTCGAAGGCCGGGTCACCGACCAGGTCGACTACCTGACCGCGGACGAAGAGGACCGGTACGTCAAGGCCCAGGCCAACGCGCCGATCTCGGACGACGGCACCTTCGTCGAAGACCGGGTCATGGCCCGCCGCAAGGGCGGCGAGGTCGAGCTGATCGACCCGCTCGACATCGACTACATGGACGTCTCGCCGCGGCAGATGGTCTCGGTCGCGACGGCGATGATCCCGTTCCTCGAGCACGACGACGCGAACCGCGCCCTGATGGGTGCGAACATGCAGCGCCAGGCCGTGCCGCTGCTGCGCAACCAGGCCCCGTACGTGGGCACGGGTGTGGAGCTGCGCGCCGCGGTCGACGCCGGTGACGTGCTGGTCGCCGAGCAGGCCGGTGTCGTCGAGGAGCTCTCGGCGGACCTGATCACGATCATGCACGACGACGGCACGCGGAAGAGCTACGGACTGTACAAGTTCCGCCGCTCGAACCACGGCACCTGCTTCAACCACCGCCCGATCGTCAACGAGGGCGACCGGGTCGAGCAGGGCCAGGTCATCGCCGACGGCCCGTCCACCGAGAACGGTGAGATGGCGCTCGGCAAGAACCTGCTCGTCGCGGTCATGCCGTGGGAGGGCCACAACTACGAGGACGCGATCATCCTCTCGGAGCGCCTGGTGCAGGACGACGTCTTGACGTCGATCCACATCGAGGAGCACGAGATCGACGCCCGCGACACGAAGCTGGGCGCCGAGGAGATCACCCGGGACATCCCGAACGTCTCCGAGGAGGTGCTCGCTGACCTCGACGAGCGCGGCATCATCCGCATCGGTGCCGAGGTCCGCGACGGCGACATCCTGGTCGGCAAGGTCACGCCGAAGGGCGAGACCGAGCTGACGCCGGAAGAGCGCCTGCTCCGCGCGATCTTCGGCGAGAAGGCCCGCGAAGTCCGCGACACCTCGCTGAAGGTGCCGCACGGCGAGACCGGCAAGGTCATCGGCATCCGCGTGTTCTCGCGCGAGGACGACGACGAGCTGCCCCCGGGCGTGAACGAGCTGGTCCGCGTCTACGTGGCCCAGAAGCGCAAGATCCAGCCGGGCGACAAGCTCGCCGGCCGGCACGGGAACAAGGGTGTCATCGGCAAGATCCTGCCGGTCGAGGACATGCCGTTCATGGAGGACGGCACGCCCGTCGACATCATCCTGAACACGCACGGTGTGCCGCGACGGATGAACATCGGCCAGATCCTCGAGCTGCACCTGGGCTGGCTGGCGTCGCAGGGCTGGACGATCGAAGGCAACCCGGACTGGGCGAAGAACCTCAACGAGGAGCTCTACGACGTCGCGCCCGGCACGAACACCGCGACCCCGGTGTTCGACGGCGCGAAGGAAGAGGAGCTCACCGGGCTGCTCGGGGCGACCAAGCCGAACCGCGACGGCGAGCGCATGGTCAAGGAGAACGGCAAGGCCACGCTGCTCGACGGCCGCTCCGGCGAGCCGTACCCGTACCCGGTCGCCGTCGGCTACATGTACATCCTGAAGCTGCACCACCTGGTCGACGACAAGATCCACGCCCGCTCCACCGGCCCGTACTCGATGATCACGCAGCAGCCGCTGGGTGGTAAGGCGCAGTTCGGTGGCCAGCGCTTCGGTGAGATGGAGTGCTGGGCGATGCAGGCGTACGGCGCTGCCTACACGCTGCAGGAGCTGCTGACGATCAAGTCGGACGACGTGGTCGGCCGCGTCAAGGTGTACGAGGCCATCGTCAAGGGGGAGAACATCCCCGAGCCGGGCATCCCGGAGTCGTTCAAGGTGCTCCTCAAGGAGCTCCAGTCGCTGTGCCTCAACGTCGAGGTGCTCTCCAGCGACGGCTCCTCGATCGAGATGCGCGACTCCGACGACGAGGACCTCGAGCGCGCCGCGGCCAATCTCGGCATCAACCTGTCCCGCAACGAGTCGCCCTCGGTGGACGACGTCGTGCACTGATCGCGTGCTGAGCTGGGCCCCACCTCCCGCGGGGCCCAGCTCGCCCGCCAACCCCCTCTAGCCGAAACAACCCCAAGGGGATCTAGACGTGCTGGACGTCAACTTCTTCGATGAGCTCCGCATTGGTCTCGCCACGGCCGACGATATCCGTCAGTGGTCGTACGGCGAGGTCAAGAAGCCGGAGACCATCAACTACCGGACGCTCAAGCCCGAGAAGGACGGCCTCTTCTGCGAGAAGATCTTCGGTCCGACCCGGGACTGGGAGTGCTACTGCGGCAAGTACAAGCGCGTTCGCTTCAAGGGCATCATCTGTGAGCGCTGCGGCGTCGAGGTGACCCGCGCGAAGGTGCGCCGCGAGCGGATGGGCCACATCGAGCTGGCCGCCCCGGTCACCCACATCTGGTACTTCAAGGGTGTTCCCTCGCGCCTCGGCTACCTGCTGGACCTGGCGCCGAAGGACCTCGAGAAGATCATCTACTTCGCTGCTTACGTCATCACGGGCGTGAACACGGAGCTGCGCCACAACGACCTGCCGACCCTCGAGAACGAGATCGGCGTCGAGCGCAAGAACCTCGAGACCAAGCGTGACGCGGACATCGAGGCTCGCGCGCAGAAGCTGGAAGCCGACCTGGCCGAGCTGGAGGCGGAGGGCGCCAAGTCCGACGTCCGCCGCAAGGTCAAGGAGGGCGGCGAGCGCGAGATGCGCCAGCTGCGTGACCGCGCCGGTCGCGAGCTGGACCGCCTCGAGGAGGTCTGGACGACCTTCACGAAGCTCGACACCCGCCAGCTGATCGCCGACGAGCTGCTCTACCGCGAGCTGGTCGACCGCTACGGCGAGTACTTCACCGGCGGCATGGGCGCGGAGGCCATCCAGAAGCTGGCCACCGAGTTCGACGTCGCGGCCGAGGCCGACAACCTGCGCGACACGATCCGCAACGGCAAGGGGCAGAAGAAGCTCCGCGCGCTGAAGCGGCTCAAGGTCGTCGCGGCGTTCCAGGCCACCGGCAACGACCCGCGCGGCATGGTGCTGGACGCCGTCCCGGTCATCCCGCCGGACCTGCGCCCGATGGTGCAGCTGGACGGTGGCCGCTTCGCGACCTCCGACCTGAACGACCTGTACCGCCGGGTCATCAACCGGAACAACCGCCTCAAGCGGCTGATCGACCTCGGCGCGCCCGAGATCATCGTCAACAACGAGAAGCGGATGCTGCAGGAGGCCGTCGACGCGCTGTTCGACAACGGCCGCCGCGGGCGTCCGGTCACCGGCCCGGGCAACCGGCCGCTGAAGTCGCTGTCCGACCTCCTCAAGGGCAAGCAGGGCCGGTTCCGCCAGAACCTGCTCGGCAAGCGCGTCGACTACTCGGGCCGTTCGGTCATCATCGTCGGCCCGCAGCTGAAGCTGCACCAGTGCGGCCTGCCGAAGGACATGGCGCTCGAGCTGTTCAAGCCGTTCGTCATGAAGCGGCTGGTCGACCTGAACCACGCGCAGAACATCAAGTCCGCCAAGCGGATGGTGGAGCGCTCGCGGCCGCAGGTGTGGGACGTGCTGGAAGAGGTCATCACCGGGCACCCGGTGATGCTGAACCGCGCGCCGACGCTGCACCGCCTCGGTATCCAGGCCTTCGAGCCGCAGCTGGTCGAGGGCAAGGCCATCCAGCTGCACCCGCTGGTCTGCGAGGCGTTCAACGCGGACTTCGACGGTGACCAGATGGCGGTGCACCTGCCGCTGTCGGCCGAGGCGCAGGCCGAGGCCCGGATCCTGATGCTGTCGGCGAACAACATCCTGTCGCCGGCGTCGGGCCGTCCGCTCGCCATGCCGCGGCTGGACATGGTGACGGGTCTGTTCCACCTGACCCGCCTCACCGAAAACGCCGCGGGCGCGGGCAACGCGTACTCGTCGACGGCCGAGGCCATCATGGCCTTCGACCTCAAGGCGCTGAGCCTGCACGCCCCGGTCAAGATCCGCATCACCGACCGCCAGCCGGCCAAGGCCGACGAAGCGGCGCTCGCGGAGAAGGGCTGGGAGCCGGGCAAGGCGTGGCTGGCCGAGACGACCCTGGGCCGCGTGCTGTTCAACGAGCTGCTGCCGGCGGACTACCCGTTCATCAACGAGCCGATGCCGAAGAAGCGGCAGGCCGCGATCGTGAACGACCTCGCCGAGCGGTACTCGATGACCCAGGTCGCGCAGACCCTGGACCGCCTGAAGGACGCCGGGTTCTACTGGGCGACCCGCTCGGGCGTCACCGTCGCCATCTCGGACGTGCTCACCCCGGTGGGCAAGGCCGCCATCCTCGACGAGTACGAGGGCAAGGCCTCCCAGGTGGAGAAGCGCTACCAGCGTGGTCAGCTGTCGCACACCGAGCGCAACAACGAGCTCGTCAAGGTGTGGACGCAGGCCACCGAAGAGGTCCACAAGATCATGGAGACGGCGCTGCCGGACGACAACCCGATCGCCATGATCGTGAAGTCGGGCGCGGCGGGCAACATGACGCAGGTCCGGTCGCTGGCCGGCATGCGTGGCCTGGTGTCGAACCCGAAGGGTGAGTACATCCCGCGTCCGATCAAGGCCAACTTCCGTGAGGGCCTGTCGGTGGCGGAGTACTTCATCGCGACGCACGGTGCCCGGAAGGGCCTGGCGGACACGGCGCTGCGGACCGCGGACTCGGGTTACCTGACCCGGCGTCTGGTGGACGTCTCGCAGGACGTCATCGTCCGCGAGGTCGACTGCGGCACCACCCGCGGCATCATGATGCCGATCGGCGAGGACATCGGCGACGGCAAGGTCCTGCGCGACCAGCACGTCGAGACCTCCGTGTACGCGCGGAACCTCGCGACGGACGCGGTGGACGCCAAGGGCAACGTCGTGCTGAACGCGGGCGACGACATCGGCGACCCGGCCATCGACAAGCTGCTCTCGAGCGGCATCTCGAAGGTCAAGGTCCGCTCGGTGCTGACCTGCGAGTCGGCCGTCGGCATCTGCGCGACCTGCTACGGCCGCTCGATGGCGACCGGTCAGCTCGTCGACGTCGGCGAGGCCGTGGGTATCGTCGCGGCCCAGTCGATCGGTGAGCCGGGTACGCAGCTGACGATGCGTACGTTCCACCAGGGTGGTGTCGCCGGTGACGACATCACGACGGGTCTGCCCCGTGTGCAGGAGCTCTTCGAAGCTCGTGTCCCGAAGGGCAAGGCGCCGATCGCCGACGTCGATGGCCGCGTGCGCATCGAGGAGAGCGAGCGGTTCTGGAAGATCACGCTGATCCCGGACGACGGCGGCGAAGAGATCGTCTTCGACAAGCTGTCCAAGCGTCAGCGGCTCGCGAACACCCCGAACGGCCCGCTGGGCGACGGCGACCACGTCAACGTCGGCCAGCAGCTGCTCGAGGGCACGCCGGACCCGCACGAGGTCCTGCGGGTCATGGGGCCGCGCGAGGCGCAGATGCACCTGACGGACGAGGTCCAGAAGGTGTACCGGGCGCAGGGTGTGTCGATCCACGACAAGCACATCGAGGTCATCGTCCGGCAGATGCTGCGCCGGGTGACGGTCATCGACTCCGGTGGCACGGACTTCCTGCCGGGCGAGCTGCCCGAGCGGACCAAGTTCGAGGCGACGAACCGCGCGTCGGTCGCCGAGGGCGGCGAGCCGGCTTCGGGCCGTCCGGTGCTGATGGGGATCACGAAGGCGTCGCTCACCACGGACTCGTGGCTGTCGGCGGCGTCGTTCCAGGAGACCACGCGCGTCCTGACCGACGCGGCCATCAACGGCCGCTCGGACCGGCTCGTGGGCCTCAAGGAGAACGTGATCATCGGTAAGCTGATCCCGGCCGGTACGGGCATCAACAAGTACCGCAACATCCAGGTGCAGCCGACGGAAGAGGCCCGGGTCGCGGCGTACGCGATCCCGTCCTACGACGACGGCTACTACACCCCGGACGTGTTCGGTACGGGCACCGGTGCCGCGGTTCCGCTGGACGACTACGACTTCGGCCGCGACTTCCGCTGAAGCTGAGTCACGAGAAAGGCCCCTGCCGGGTTTCCGGCGGGGGCCTTTCCCGTGTGTCCGGAAGCGGCCAATCGGCCGCGGAGGCTGTTTCTCTTTTACCCGCTCTGGTTACAGTGAGGCGGTTCTGCGCGATTCGGGGGCTTTGCGCGTTTCAGCGGGACCGGATCGGTGTTTCGGTCACCTTCGACAAGCCCGGTCAGAGCTTCGGGCTGGCCGTTCCGGGCACGTCCGCGATCCCGAGCAGACCACCACCGCGGTGCGGGGCCACGTGTACGACGAGACCGGGTTCGGGGTCGGGACGTTCGACTCCAGCGTGCCGATCATCCGGGTGCGCGGCCACGCGGCGGGTGTCGTGTACGGCGACGGGAACGGCAACGGCGCGCTCGATGCGGGCGAACAGCTGCCCGGCGCCACGCTCACCCTGTGGTACGTCCACGGCAACGGCACCTACACGGCCACGAGTGACGCCGCCGGGAAGTTCAGCTTCGACGTCTCGGCGGGGGATTATACCCTCGGCGGTGAGGTCGTCGACGGCTGGCTGATCCCGTGGAAGGCCGTCCGGATTGACCCGGGCACCCCGGACCTGCTCGTCCGCGGCGCGCCGCCGTTGAACGGCGCGCTGGCGGTGTCGATGGCTTTCACCCAGGACAGCTACCAGCCCGGCGAACTGGCGCACCTCACCGTGACGCTGGCCAACTCGGGCTCTACCCCGCTCATCGGCATCGTGGCCGCGTGCAACCGCATCGGTGACGGCTACCTGCTGAACGGGACCGGTCCCGGCTGGGGCGACCTCGTGTGGAACCGCGGCGTGACGATCGCCGCGGGCGAAACGCGCACCTTCGACGTGTCCGAGACGGTGCCGCAGGCGTCCCTCGACCGCGGCAAGGTGGTGGCTGCCTACGACTTCGGGTACAGCGAAGTCGACCTCGACAACCACGTGGACGCCCGCGTCGAAGCCGCCGTGCCCGGCGGCAAGGCTGTCGTCGAGGGCGCCATCGGAGTCGTGGACGACCGGGGCGAGGTGACGCGGGGGGTGGCCGGCACCGAGGTCGTGCTGGTGTCCGACCGGCACTGCCCGGTCACTGGCCGGCAGAGCAGTGACGAGAACCGGCACTTCCTCTTCGAGGACGTGGCGCCCGGGCCCGAATACCGGCTGTACTTCCTGACGCCGTCGGGCTGGAAGACGAAGTACGAGAACCCGACGGGCATCGAGGTCCAGGGTCCGCCGGCGAACCACTACGCGTACCGGATCGCCGCCGAAGAGGGGGACGCCCCGCAGCCTGAGGTGCCGGTCAACCCCGCGGTGACGGGCAGCGCCCCGGTCCACAGTGGACCGGGGCGCTTTCGGGTCAGCGAACGTCGCGGCGCGACACCGGGAAGTCGAAGTAGGTGTCCGGGAACGGCTCGTTGTCGAGGGTGTAGTGCCACCACTCCTCGGGCAGGTTGTGGAAGCCGGCGCCGATCATCGTGTCCCGCAGCAGGTCGCGGTTCTGCCGCGCGACGCCGGTGATCGCCGGGTTGTCGGTGTGGGCGAGCGGATCGAAGCAGTCGTAGCCGGTGCCCATGTCGACCGTGTTGTCGGGGAAGCGCTGGTTCCGCGGCGCGAAGCACGGCTCGAGCGGTTCGCCGGGGAAGTACGGGCGCTGGAACCGCGGCGGGAGCTTCACGACGGTCAGGTCCATGGTGCTGCCGCGGCTGTGGCCGGACTTCTCGGCGATGTACCCCTCCTCGAACAGCCGGTCCTTGGCGACGTTCGGGTAGAACTCGGCCTTCATCTTCTCGTCGGCGAGGTCCTTCGCCCACCGCACGAAGTGGTCGACCGCGCGCTGCGGGCGGTAGCAGTCGTAGACCTTGAGGGTGTAGCCCTGCTTCCGCAACCGGGCCTGGACCCGGCGCAGGCCTTCGGCGGCCTGCCGAGTCAGGATGCAGGTGGGCTCGAGGTAGCCGTCGATGCGCCGGCCGACGAAGTTGTGCCGGGTGGCGTAGCGGATGTCCTGGAGGATCGACGGCGCGACGTCGGACAGCGCCACGAAGTCACGGGGTGCGGCGGTCGCCTGGGCCGTGCCGGGCACGGTGACCCCGACGAAGACGGCGAGGAGGACGGCGAGCGCGCGACGGAGAATCGGCATCCCTCTCCTCTAGCAGGTAACCGCCGCGCGATCAGCCGCCGCTCAGGGGGAAACCCAGCCTTGCGACGTCGTCGCGCGCAGGAAGTCCTCCGTCGGCGGCTGCACCGGCCGTCCCTCGAACTGCGTCGACAGCACCACCGTCGACCGCAGCTCGCCGTGCTTGCCGAGCCGCTCCAGCAGACCCTCGAAGTGCTCGAGCGAGGCCGCGCGGATCTTCAGCATCGTGCAGTGGTCGCCGGAGAGGCGATGGATCTCGACGACCTCCGGGTAGTCCTCGGCCTTCGACGTCTTCAGCAGGCAGCTGCTGAGTGCGCACCGCATCTCGACGAACGCCTGCAGCGGCTGGCCCGCGCGCCGCGCGTCGACCTGCGCGCGGTAGCCGGTGATCACGCCGGTCTCCTCCAGCCGCCGCACCCGCTCGGCGACCGCCGGCGCCGAGAGGTTGATGCGCCGGCCCAGCTCCTTGAACGACAGTCTCCCGTCGGCCTGCAGCAGCTCCAGCAGCCGCCAGTCGACGTCGTCCAGGGGCTTTTCCGAACGGAAGGTCATGGCCCCCATCTTCCTTCCGAAGAGCGGGCGGGGCGACGCATTTGCCGTTGATCGCCCCTTCGAAAGTAGGCTGGGAGTTCCTAAAGTTGCTGGTCATGGGGACTTTGACGGTGACCGGCCGAGCTCGGTCGATGGGCGCGCTGTTCGCCGGCGTGGCACTGCTCAACACGGCCACGGTCGGCCTGAGCACCGCGGCGACGCTGATCGTCGCCGCGGGCAGCGGGCCGGGCTGGAGTGGATTGCCGAGCGTCGCGAACGTGCTCGGCACCGCCGCCGGGGCGTTCGGCGCGGGGCTGCTGCTGCCGGGCCACGGCCGCCGCCGGGTGCTGGCCGTCGGCTACGGCGTCGCCGCGGCCGGGGCGCTGATCGCGTTCGCCGGCGCGCTGACGACGTCGCTCGTGCCGCTCCTGCTCGGCATCCTGCTGGTCGGCCTCGGCAACGGCGGCGCGCAGCTGTCGCGTTACCTGGCCGCGGACCTCTACCCGGAGGACCGCCGGGGCCGCGCGTTGTCGAACGTCGTGTGGGCCGGGACGGTCGGCGCGCTCGCCGGGCCGGCGCTGATGGCCCCGGCGGCGGACGTCGCCACCGGGTTCGGCTGGCCGTCGCTGTCCGGGCCGGTCGCGGTCGCGGTACTGGCCACGGCGGGTGCCGCGCTGGCGGCCGCGTTCCTCCCGCGGCACGTCCCGCTCCCACGCGAGAAGCCGGTGACCGCGGTCGCGCCGGTGCGGGCGGCCGGCGTCGTGCGGCCGCTGGTCGCGATGGTCGCCGCCCAGCTGACGATGGTCGCGGTGATGACGATGACGCCGCTGCAGCTGGAGAACCACGGCCACGGTCTCGACGTCGTCGGCTGGGTGCTGAGCGCGCACCTGTTCGGCATGTTCGCGCTGGCGCCGCTGTCCGGCCGGATCGCCGACCGCTGGGGCCCGCGCGTCGCGATCAACGCGGGCCTCGGGGTCCTGGCGCTGGCGTCGGCGACCGCGCTCGCGGCACCGACGGCGCACACGTCCGGCCTGCCGGTCGCGTTGTTCCTGCTGGGGTACGGCTGGAACCTGGTGTTCGTCGGCGGCAGCGCGCAGCTGAGCCGCGACCTCGCGCCGGAGACGCGCAGCCGGGTGCAGGGCACGGTGGACGCCGTGGTCTGGTCCGCGTCCGCTTTGGCCGGTTTGGGGTCAGGACAGCTGTTCGCCGGCGGCGGGTACGCGCTCGTCGCGGTCGTCGGCGGCGTGCTGGCGCTGCTTCCGTTGGCCCTGCTGGCATCCCGTGACGGCCGGTAGCCGCGTCGTTGTCGGCAAATCTCTCGTCGCCGCGGCGGCGGCGCGCTGGCGAAGATGGGCCGTGGCTGACTCTGTGCCCTTCACGGACAACTTCTCGGACCTCTCCAACACGCAGGGGTACCAGTTCGAGTTCCGCTGCGAACGCTGCGGGAACGGTTTCCGCTCCGCGTTCCAGCGCGACACCATGGAAACCGGGCGAAGCGTGCTTCGCACGGTCGGCTCGTTCTTCGGCGGGACGCTGCGGGACCTGAGCAACTCGGCCGACCAGTGGCGCTACGACCGCGCGACCAACTCGCCCGCGAAGGACCGCGCGCTGACGGCGGCGGTCAAGGAGATCACCCCGAGCTTCCGCCAGTGCCGCGGCTGCGGCGACTGGATGTGCCACGACCAGTGCTGGAACGAGGAGATCGGCCAGTGCCTGCGCTGCTCGCCGAGCGTCGCCGAGGAAATCTCGCGCGCGCAGGCGTCGGCGCAGCGCGACCAGATCTGGGACAAGGCCCGCGAGAAGGACTGGACGTCCGACCTGGACCTCGGCACCCGGGCGAAGGTGACCTGCCCGGGCTGCGGCCTGAAGGCCGAGGGCGGGAAGTTCTGCTCGTCGTGCGGGACGTCGCTGGCGCTCAAGGTCCGCTGCGGCGGCTGCGGAAGCGAGAGCAACAAGCCCGGCGCGCTGTTCTGCTCGGACTGCGGCAGCAAACTCTGACCGGAGTTCCCGCCACTTCATAACGAATACGTAACTCGCAGCCCCGGCGTTCAGGCGCGGGGGCTGCGTCATTGTGACCAACCGTGACACCGCCGATTGGTCTAGTTCTACTACTCACCCATTCGGCGCAGCGGATCTCGTCAAATCGGCCCACTTGGTGGGAGATTGACCCGTTCGGGGCGGTTCTCATTCTTTGATCACGGCTGGACCCTTTGCCCGCTTGGCGCGAATATCCCGTTCGAGTCAGCTGACGTCCTCTTTCCGTTGCAGGCCAACGGTTTCGTCCGTGAGAAGAGAACAGGGAGAACCATGCGCTCAACCCCGTCGCGCCCGGGCCGGTGGCGAAAGGTGGTGACCGGCGCCGCCGCGCTCGCTCTCGCGGCCGGCGCCGTCACGTACACCGGCTCGTCCACCGGCGCCTACGCCGACGTCCAGACCGTCACCGACGCGAAGACGGCGTCCGACGGCAAGCAGTACTGGGTGCAGAACCACCTGGTGTCCAAGGATCTCGCCCGTTCCGCGAGCGGCACGCCGAAGAAGTGGCTGCTCGTCTGGGCCGGTGACGAGAACATCGCCGACACGCTCGTCAAGGACGTCAAGAACCTGCCGGGCACCCTCGGCGGTGGGCTCAACAAGATCAAGAACGCCTTGCCGGGCCCGGACTTCCTCGCCGTGATCGACGCGACGCAGGGTTCGCCGACCTACGGCAAGGTCGTCAACACCGCCACCGTCGGCCCGCTGGTCGAGAACGAGCCGCACCACATGCAGTACGTGTGGCACCGGGGCGACACCATCTACGCGGGCGCGCTGTTCGCCGCGGCGACGTACGCCTTCGACGTCAGCGCGCTGCCGCAGCTGAAGCTCAAGGGCGTCAGCCTGCCGACGAACACGCTGGGCGGGAGCGTCCCGGACGCCTACTGGGTCCTGAAGGACGGCACCGCGTACGGCACGTACATGGGCGGCCCGGTCGTCCCCGGCCCGCACTCCTACGCCGACGGCTCCACCCAGATCGGCAACGGCTTCGCGGGCAGCCCCGGCGAGGTCGTCCACTTCGGACAGAACGCCGAAGTCCTGTCGGAGTCCCCGGCGGCCACCCCGCAGGGCGACAACCAAAAGCTCTGCGACAACCTGCCGCAGCTGGGCAAGCCGACCTGCGCCAACCCGCACGGCATCCAGGCCCGCGAGGACCTGAACACGCTCGTCACCAGCGACTACGCCGAGCCGCGCAACATCATCCTCGACCCGGTGAAGCAGCCGTCGCCGTACTTGCGGCGGCCGACCGTGCGGACCTGGGACATCTCCGACCGCAACCACCCGAAGCTGAAGTCGGTGTCGTACCTGCAGGACGGCCCGCGCGCCGATCCCGCCGACCCGCTGCACGCCGAGAGCCGCGCGGTCATGGAGACCACGGTGACGAACCTGCCGGGGCACAAGGGCGCGTTCGCCCAGACCATGCAGGGCGGCGCGGTGTTCTACACGCCGGACATCACCGCGGCCGAGCCGCACTGGATCGAGGTGTTCGACGACGGCGCCGCCAACAAGTCCATCTACGCCAACAACGACTCGAACGGTGCCAGCTCCAACGGTGGCTGGATCCAGACCAGCCCGGACGACAAGTACCTCTACCGCGCGATCGTCGGGCGGCAGAAGGGCACCCTCTCGGCCGACGACCCCGGCACCACCGGCGGCGTCTACGTCCTCGACATCCAGAAGCTGGTCAACGCCGGCGACCGGATCGAGGACATCCAGGGCCGGGTCGACACCAAGGCGAAGGCGCAGCAGGGCGGGGGCGGCGACCTGCCGACCGTCGTCGGCGCGGCCCCGATCAACCCCGGCACGCCGGGCGCGGGCCCGCACTGGGGCGCCTACGACAACTGGGCGCTCGGCAGCGACGGCTTCTACCACGAAACCACGTCGCCGCAGCACCTCGCGGTGTCGAACTACTTCGTCGCACGGTCCGGTTTGGACGGTGACCACAAGGTCAACCTGCTGAACCTCGGGCCGGACGGGAAGGTCGCGGTCGACCAGAACTTCCGGGACGAGTTCACCGGGCAGGTCGGCATCAACTTCAACCGCAAGTCGTGGCCGCACGGGGACTTCGGCAACGCCAAGCCGCACTCCGAGCTGTTCGTGGTCGCGGACGCGGACATCAGGTAGGGCCGATGGACCACCACGACACGCCATCCACCGGTTCGTCCACAGTGGACGCACTGGCCCTGGTCATCCGGCTGGCGCTGCTCCTCGCCACGGCGTTGCTCGCGGGCGGCGGCCTGCTGCTTCCGCTGGTGACCGAGGTGCCGCGCCGGACGAAGCTCGCCCTGTCCGCCCTCGGCGGGTGTTCCGCCCTGCTCGCCGTGGTTTCGGCGTTCGCGGCCGACGTCCACGTCGTCGCGCTGGCCGCGCACGTCGTGCTCGCGGTGGCCGTGCCGGTGCTGCTGCGGTGGCCGTCGGCCGCTCGCTGGGCGTCGGTCGCGCTGCTGGCGCTGCTGGTGCTGGAGACCGCGCTCGGTGGTGCCGGTGCCGAGTTCGCGGTCGGCACGGTGTTCGTCGCCGGCGCCGCGGTGTGGTTCGGTTTCGCGCTGCTCGGCCCGGCGGTGCCGGAGACGGCGGCGGTGCGGCCCGGGCCGCTGGCGATCACCCTCGGGGGCCTGCTGGTCCTGGCCGGTGCGGTGCGGTTCGGCCTCTCCGGCCTGGGGTTCGACCGGCGGCTCGTCGGCACGCTCGGCGGCCTCGCGGTGCTGGCGGTCGTGGTGGTCCCGGTCCTGGTCAGCGGGCTCGCGGCGGTGCTGCGGGCCCGCGCCTACCGCTTCGGCGCGGCCGGAGTCGCCGTCGCGTTCCTCGCCTGGAGTGCGCTCGGTGCCATCCCGGCACCGCCCCCGCTGCCCGTGCCCGGCGTGCCGCTGCTGGCCGACGCGCCGGAGTTCCCGGTGCTGGTCAGCCCCCAACGGCCGGGGCACAACATCATCCACTTCCCGCCGAGCGCGGGCGACGACCTCTCCGCCGGCGTCCGTGGCGGGATCATCACGAAGGCCGTCGCCCGGCCCGGCGCCGAGGGCACCTGGGCCGACGTCGACCTGCCGCCCGGCCGCAGCGACCTGGAGATCCGCCGCGGCGGTACGACGACGGTCGTCGAGGTCGACGCGGGCAGCGCACCCGGCCCGTCGATCACCGAAGCCGATGCGCCGGAATGCGCGTCGGCGGCCCTCGGCGGGCTGGTCGCGGGCCGCTCCGACGTCCTGACGGCGTGCCCGTCCGACGCCCTGACACCGGAGGACGCCGGGGCGCTGGTCAAGCTCGTCGAGTTCCTCGCCGGGCGGAAGCCGTCCGCGATCACGCTGGTCGAGGACGACTCCCCGCGCGGGGTCGCGGCGGCGAGACTGGTGCGGGACACCGCCGCGCGCGCCGGATTGGCCGTGCGGCCTGATCCCGGGCCCGACACCGCGCTCGTCGTCGTCTCCGGCTGGGCCGCCGGGTACACGGCGATGACGCGGGCCGCCGAGCTGCAGCGCCTCGAACCCACCCACCAGTACGGGCTCTACCTGGCGCCGTGGCTGCTGAACGGGCCCATCGTCAACGCGGTCGCGAGCGCGTCGCTGCCGCTGCGGTTCGACCCGCGGGAAGCGACCGCGGTCGGGTACGCCGTCGCGGTCGGCGACCGCTTCGGCGGCGAAAGCCCGACGCTCGGCGGTTTCCGGAGCTGGCTGGGCGCCGACCGGTCGGCGGGCGATGTGCAGATCTTCGCCGCCGCCCAGGTCAACGCCATGCCGATGTACCCCACCGAACCCCACGCCACCGGAATGGTGATGGACCGCGACTACGCGGGCCAGTGGGTCCCCGACGGAACCATCGTGCCCATCACGTCGGTTCTCCGCTGAAAACCCCAGCTACGAAAGGAAAAGCATGAAGCGTCTTGCCGCCCGCGTGCTGCTGCCGCTCGTCGCGGCGACGGCGTTCACCGGCCTGGCCGCCGGTGTGGCGTCCGCCGACCCGACCGACGGTTCCGTCTGGCTCGTGCCCGGCGTCGACCTCGGCGGTGTCCTCGGCCCGCTCGGCCAGCCGGTCGACCTGCTCGCCCCCGTCTTCGACCTGATCACCGCGGTTTCCTGAAAGGTAGAGAAACGATGAAGAAGAACCTCGCTCGCGCGGCCGGTGCCGCGGTCCTCGCCGGTGCCGCCCTGTTCGGCGCGGCCGCGCCGGCTCTCGCGGCCGACGCCCCCGGTGTCGTCGTGGTCGACGAGCCGGACACCAGCGGCCTCGACAACATCTGGACGTTCGCGCCGCTCGGCGTCCCGGTGCTCGGCCTGATCCAGTCGATCAACGGCGTCCCGGGCAAGCTCCTGCCCTCCTTCTGACCCTCCGGCGGCCCCTCGGGCGAGGGGCCGCCGTTTCCTCGGGAGTCCCCATGAACCGGCAGCTCGTCGGCAGGCTCGGCATCGCGGTGATCGCCATCGCGGCGGTCACCGCCGGCATCTTCATCCTGGGCGACAACGGTTCGCCGCCTCCTCCGCCGTCGGTCGCGGTGGTGGGGGAGCCGTCGCTGTCGTCGGTGCCGCCGCGCACGATCATGGCGACGGCGACGTACACCTCGACCCCGCCGGCGCCGTCCGGGTACCAGGTGACGTACGAGCTGACGGGCTCCGGCACGGCGACGGTCGTCTACGACTCGAACGGCCTCGGCCTGGTCCACCAGGAGCTCGACGTCGCCTTGCCGTGGCGAAAAGTGCTCTCGTGGCCGGCGGCCGGGTCGATCCAGCTGCTCGGGCAGGGGAGCGGGGCGGTCGAATGCCGCGTCTCCGTAGGCGGCCGGGTGGTGAAGACGCAGCAGTCGGCGCCGGGCGAGGTCGCCGCCTGCGTCAGCTGAGGGTCTTCGCGAACCAGTGCTCGGCGAACTGCCCGTCGTTGAAGGGCTCTACTTCGGCGTAACCGCTCTTCGCGTAGAGAGCGCGAGCCTCGACGAGGTCGTGGCGGGTGTCGAGCCGCATGAGGTCCGACCCGAGCTGCCGGGCGGCGTCCTCGGCGGCCGCCACCAGCTCGGGCGCGAGCCCCGAACCGCGGTGGGCCGGCTTGACGAACACCTTCGTCAGCTCGCTGACCCCGGGCGCGACGACGCGGGTACCGGCGCAGCCCGCGACGTCGCCGTCGCGGTAGCCGATGAGGAACGCCCCGGTGGGCGGCACGAGGTCGGTCCCGGGTTCCTCGGCGACGTACTGCGTGAGTTCGGCCTCGGTGATCGGGCGCCCGTAGTAGCGCGAAGCGACTTCGTCCATGTACTCGCGCATGATCGCGACGGCGTCCGGGTGAGCGACGTCGATCTGGGTGATCTTCCAGTTCACGTCCTCATCCTGGGGCCGCTGTCCAGCGAATTGGCCGGGCCCCGGGCACCATGAAGGTATGACGACGATCACGAAGCGCCTGACTGTGGTGGCCGTCCTGCTGATCACAGTGGGAGCGATCCTGCTGTCGGTGGGGGCGATCGGCTTCCGGTCCGACGAGCAGGCCGACGCCAACATCGGCGCGGGGTTCGCGCTGCTGGCGGGGCCCTACATCGTAGGCCTGGGCCTGGTTTTCGCGCTGTCGGCGGGCTTGACGCACCTCACGACGCGCCGTCGTTGACGCTCCACAGCGCGGCGGGCAACCGATCGGCCAGGTCGGCGAGGTAGCCCGCCTCGGCGACGATGTTCTGCCGGGTCGCGCACCCCTGCGCCCAGGTCCGCGCCGAGCCGTGCGCCACGACGACGTCTCGCTGGGCGAAGTGGGGGTTCGCGGCCAGCCACCGGGTCAGCTCGCCCTCGAGCGGAGAGTCCGGAGGCAGCGTCGGCATCGACAGGGCCTTCCCCGGCGCGATCCGCAGTTCCGGGCACGGCGGCACCTGCACCTGCGTGATGTGGAGGTCGCGGAAGTACGTGTGGTCGTCGAAGTGCCGGTACGGCTCCTGGGTGTCGACGGCGATCACCGGCCGGTCGCGGTGGCGGAACTCGACCCAGGACGTGTGGGTGCTTTCCGCCAGCGGGCGGCCGGTCGAGTGGATCACCCCGAACGTCGGCGCCGGGGCGGGCTCGCCGGCGACCCCGCTGTGGAACGTGCCGCCGCGCTCGGCCGCGAAGGCCTTGAACCAGTGCTCCTTGCGGCCTTCGACGTACTTCGTGTGCGACCGCCACCAGATCGCCGCGACCACCGCGAACACCGCCGCGATCAGGACGACCGCCACCACGCCTGCCATCAGAAGTCCAGGTCCTCGCGCGTCTCTTCGTCGGATTGGTTCCGGCCGGTTTCGCCGTAGTCGCTTGCCTTCTTGGCGTTCTTGACGTGGCTGGTGAGCTTCCCGAGGTGGTCGTTCAGCGTCTTCGCCGGGTTGTCGCCGGGCTTGGCCGGGTTGAACCCGAAGACGCCCTTGGCCGCCGCCTCGCCACCCTTCTTCGCGATCTCGGACAAGGCGTTCTTCCCGGCCCGCTTGCCGATCATCCCTTCGGCACCCGTGAGCTTGCCGACCATGCTCTTGCCCGCGTTGCCCTCGGCGATCTCCTTCAGCTTGTCCGCGGTCTTGCCCTCGGCGAACACCTGGCCCAGCTTCGTGGCCGCGAGCTTGGCCTTCATCTTCCGCAGCCAGTCGAGGATCTTCTGCAGGAGCTCGCGGACCTTCGACACCTTCTGCGTCGTCTTCGCGGTGGTCGTGCCGAGCTTGACCTCCGACGCCGTGCCCGCGGTGGCGACCGACGCCCCGCAGGTGGGCACCGCGGCCGCCAGCGCCGGGATCCAGATCATGATCAGCCAGGTGGCCAGCTCGGTGAGGATCGCCTTGATCAGGTCCTCGACGAAGCTCATCAGCATGCTGCTCAGCTGCAGCATCTGCGCCATGTCCCCGGACTTCGCGGAGACGCCTGCGATGCCGTGCGCGAACTCGCCGAGCGACCTGCGCGCCGCGTCGCCGGCGTCGCCCTTCCACGCCGCCAGCGACGTGTCGGCGACGGCGGCGAAGTTCTTCGCCAGCTCGTCCAGCCCGGTGGCGATGGCGCCGAAGTTGCCGGCCGCGGTGGCGAGCGCGGGACCGTCGCCGCTCACGAAGTGGATCGCGTCCTGGATCGGCTGGACCGCGCTGATCAGGAAGTTCAGGCCCTGCCCGACGAGCCAGCCGAGCGGGTCGGTGGCGATGTCGGTGATGGTGCTCGCGCTGGACTGGATGAAGCTCGTCGTGTCCGACGCGATCGTCGCCACGCCGAGCGCGATGTCGACGCCGTCGGGGTGGGGCGCGGTCACCGCCTGGTACACGGAGCCGACGTCCTTGCCGACGGTCACGGCGCTGCCCGCGAACGGCGTCGCCTTGACCGCGTTCTCGACGTTCACCCCGAGCACGGTCGCCGGGTCGTCGCTCTTCACGCCGACGCCGCTCGCGACGTCCTGGAACTCCGCCATCGTGCCTCCCTCAGGGCTGCTTCGGGCCGTCGAGCAGGATCTCGACCTGCCCGAAGAAGGCCGTGTGGTCGTCTTCGGTGCCCTGGTAGACGTTCGCCGCGTCGGTGAACTTGCCCTGCGCCGACGTCAGGCCCTCGGCCATCGACGCGAGCAGGTCGCGCAGCTCGTGCAGCGTTTCGTCGTACCCGTGCTTGGTGAACAGGCCCACGACGCCCCACGACTTGTCGCCGACGTCGGCCTGGCCGACCTTCTCGGTGAACTTCGCGCCCTGGTCCTTGTACTTGCCCAGCACGCCGACGTACGCGCGCAGCGCGGCGACCTCCACCTGGTAACCGCCGGCTCCGTCGGGCATCAGTCCTCCTCGTCGAACAGGGTGCGCAGGAAGGTGTCGCCGGCGGACCCGCCCGCGGGAGGTGCCTGCGGCGGGGGCGGCGCGTCGGCCTGGCGCAGCACCCGCTCCTCGGAGAAGTCCTCGGCCGGGGCCGGCGGCTCCGGCGGTCCTTCCGCGAGCTTCGACCGCAGCTCCTCGACGGTGGTTCCGAACGCGACGGCCTGGGTTTCGAGGACCTGGTCGACCAGGCCGAGGTCGTCGCCGACGTGCTGCTGGACGAGCACCGCCTGCCGGCGGGCCGCCTCGCCGACGGCTTCGCGCAGCGTCGTCAGCAACGTCGCCGACAGCGCCTGCGGGCCCTTCGCGAGCGCCGCGTCGGTGAACGTGACGTCGAGGACCGCGCCACCGGGGCCGGTGACCACGGTCACGCCGCCGTCCGGCGAGGACGCGCTCGCGCGCAGCTCCGTCAGTTCCTGCCGCATCGCGCCGACGCCGGCGAACCGGTCGTCGACGTCCCGGATGCTCGATTCGAACCGCTCGAACTCCGCCAGCAGCTGGTCGAACTCGGCCGACATGTCTTTCGTTCCTCCCCGCTCGCCCGGTGCTCGCCACCCATCGTGGCGCCTCGGCGACGGTGTGACGTACGGAACGCCCGATCCGATCCCACTGCGTCACCCGACCGGGTAATGGGTAGGTTCCGCCTGCAAGGGGAAGCAGGGAAGAGTCGCCAGGAGTGTGTGATGACCAGCAGCGAAGGGGCCGAGCGGCCCGCCGAAGAGCCGAAGTCGACCGGTAGCCACGCGGCTCCCGAGGGGGCGGGCGTGCACCCGCTGATCGACCTCTCGCGCGACCCGAACCCGGGCAAGCCGGACCACGCGAAGCCCGACGAGGACTGAGCCACCACCGGCGGTGCGGGGGCTCCGCCGGTGCGCGTACCCGGAGGGTCGGCTCACGTACCTGAACGGTCGGCTCGCGTACCTGGAGGGTCGGCCGGCGAGCCGACCGTCTGGGTACGCGACCCGACCCTCTGGGTACGTGAGCCGACCCTCTGGGTACGGGAAGCGGGTGAGCCCGGACTGGGAACATTCCCCAGGCCGGGAGTGTTGGGACAGGTGCGGCCGGAAGCCCGGGCAGTAGTGACGCCCGGGGCGGCCGGTGCCGGAAACCGCGGCGCCACCTCGCGACGACCGGACTCCGGAACATCCCGCGGCCCGGCCCTGTTCGGAGGTACGCTGGAGGTTCGCCGACCTTCGGACCCCCCGCCGCGTTCCGCCCCGACCCGGGCGGGTATCTTTGGAGACCGTGCCCGGCATGCGTCGGGCCGCTCCGCGTGCCGTGCGGCATGGGCGGGGTGCTGAGGCACCCGGTCACCGGCTTCGGCAGGTCGGGGTTCCGACGGAAAATCCCTCCGGGAAGTTACCGGTCGAGAGACCGTGACGCGGGCCGACACGCCCGACCGCGGGGGCCGGTGAAGACACGAAGAAGCAGATCACGACAGGAAGCTGGTCCATTGCCCACGATCCAGCAGCTGGTCCGCAAGGGCCGCCAGGACAAGGCTGCCAAGCAGAAGACCGCGGCCCTCAAGGGGAGCCCGCAGCGGCGTGGCGTGTGCACTCGCGTGTACACCACGACCCCCAAGAAGCCGAACTCGGCGCTTCGCAAGGTCGCGCGTGTGAAGCTGACCAGCGGCATCGAGGTCACCGCCTACATCCCCGGTGAGGGCCACAACCTGCAGGAGCACTCGATGGTGCTCGTGCGTGGTGGTCGTGTGAAGGACCTTCCGGGTGTCCGTTACAAGATCATCCGCGGTTCGCTCGACACGCAGGGTGTCAAGAACCGCAAGCAGGCGCGCAGCCGGTACGGCGCGAAGAAGGAGAAGAGCTAATGCCCCGCAAGGGTCCGGCCCCGAAGCGGCCGCTGATCTCCGACCCCGTCTACGCCTCCCCGCTGGTCACCCAGCTGGTGAACAAGGTGCTGAAGGACGGGAAGCGGTCCCTGGCCGAGCGCATCGTGTACGGCGCGCTCGAAGGCGCTCGCGAGAAGACGGGCACCGACCCGGTCGTCACGCTGAAGCGCGCCCTCGACAACGTGAAGCCCACCATCGAGGTGAAGAGCCGCCGCGTCGGTGGTGCCACCTACCAGGTGCCGATCGAGGTCAAGCCGGGCCGCTCCACCACGCTGGCCCTGCGCTGGCTGGTCTCCTTCTCGCAGGCTCGCCGCGAGAAGACGATGATCGAGCGCCTGCAGAACGAGCTCCTGGACGCTTCCAACGGCCTCGGTGCCTCCGTGAAGCGTCGCGAGGACACGCACAAGATGGCCGAGTCCAACCGGGCCTTCGCGCACTACCGCTGGTGATGACCGCCCGGCTGTCGACCAAGCCATGCCGGGCCCCAAGCTTGAGAACAGGGGAACACTCTCGTGGCACGTGAAGTGCTGACCGACCTGAACAAGGTCCGCAACATCGGCATCATGGCCCACATCGACGCCGGCAAGACGACCACCACCGAGCGGATCCTGTTCTACACCGGGGTCAACTACAAGATCGGTGAAGTCCACGACGGCGCCGCCACCATGGACTGGATGGAGGAGGAGCAGAAGCGGGGTATCACCATCACCTCGGCTGCGACCACCACCTTCTGGGACGACCACCAGATCAACATCATCGACACCCCGGGCCACGTCGACTTCACCGTCGAGGTGGAGCGCAACCTCCGGGTGCTCGACGGTGCGGTCGCCGTCTTCGACGGCAAGGAAGGCGTCGAGCCGCAGTCCGAGCAGGTCTGGCGGCAGGCGGACAAGTACGACGTCCCGCGCATCTGCTTCGTCAACAAGATGGACAAGCTGGGCGCGGACTTCTACTACACCGTGCAGACCATCGTGGACCGCCTCGGCGTCCGCCCGCTGGTCATCCAGCTGCCGATCGGCGCCGAGAACGACTTCGAAGGCGTCGTCGACCTGGTCCGCATGAAGGCGCTGACCTGGCGCGGCGAGGTCCAGAAGGGCGAGGACTACTCCGTCGAGGACATCCCGGCCGATCTGGCCGAGAAGGCCGCGGAGTACCGCGAGAAGCTCGTCGAGACCGTCGCCGAGGCGGACGACGCGCTGATGGAGAAGTTCCTGGAGGGTGAGGAGCTGACGGAGGCCGAGATCAAGGCCGGCATCCGCAAGCTCACCATCACCAGCCAGGTCTTCCCGGTGCTGGCCGGTTCCGCGTTCAAGAACAAGGGCGTGCAGCCCATGCTCGACGCGGTCATCGACTACCTGCCGACCCCGCTGGACGTCCCGGCCGTCGAGGGCCTGCTGCCCGACGGCGAGACCGTGGCGTCCCGCAAGGCGTCGGTCGACGAGCCGTTCGCCGCGCTCGCGTTCAAGATCGCCGCGCACCCGTTCTTCGGCAAGCTGACCTACATCCGGGTCTACTCGGGCAAGGTCGCCGCCGGCGCGCAGGTCATCAACGCGACCAAGGAGCGCAAGGAGCGCATCGGGAAGATCTTCCAGATGCACTCCAACAAGGAGAACCCGGTGGACGACGCCCAGGTCGGCCACATCTACGCGGTCATCGGGCTGAAGGACACCACCACGGGTGACACCCTGGCGGACCCGCAGAACCCGATCGTGCTGGAGTCGATGACGTTCCCCGAGCCGGTCATCCGGGTCGCGATCGAGCCGAAGACGAAGGCCGACCAGGAGAAGCTGTCCCTGGCGATCCAGAAGCTGGCCGAAGAGGACCCGACGTTCCAGGTCAAGCTGGACGAGGACACCGGCCAGACGATCATCGCGGGTATGGGCGAGCTGCACCTCGAGGTGCTGGTGAACCGGATGAAGTCCGACTACAAGGTCGAGGCGAACATCGGCAAGCCGCAGGTCGCCTACCGCGAGACGATCAAGCGGACGGTCGACAAGCTCGACTACGTCCACAAGAAGCAGACCGGTGGTTCCGGCCAGTTCGCGAAGGTCATCGTGAAGCTGGAGCCGCTCGAGCGCACCGACGGCGCGCTCTACGAGTTCGACAACAAGGTGACCGGTGGTCGCGTGCCGCGGGAGTACATCCCGTCGGTGGACGCGGGCGCGCAGGACGCGATGCAGTACGGCGTCCTGGCCGGCTACCCGCTCGTCGGGTTGAAGTTCACCCTGTTGGACGGTGCGTACCACGAGGTCGACTCTTCGGAGATGGCGTTCAAGATCGCCGGTTCCATGGCGATGAAGGAAGCCGCGAAGAAGGCCGGCCCGGTGATCCTGGAGCCGATGATGGCGGTCGAGGTGACCACGCCCGAGGACTACATGGGTGACGTCATCGGTGACCTCAACTCCCGCCGTGGTCAGATCCAGGCCATGGAGGAGCGGGCGGGCATCCGCGTCGTGAAGGCGCTGGTCCCGCTGTCGGAGATGTTCGGCTACGTCGGTGACCTCCGGTCCCGTACCCAGGGCCGGGCGAACTACTCCATGTTGTTCGACTCCTACGCCGAGGTTCCCGCGAACGTCGCGAAGGAAATCATCGCGAAGGCGACGGGGGAGTAACTCCCCCACCGCGCGCGGGCATTAAGGGACTCTCCTGAACGTCCGCAGCACCGACGAAGGAACATTCGGAGGGCAGCAGCCACGCTGCCCTCCGAGCACAAAGCGAAATCAGTCCAGGAGGACATTCCAGTGGCGAAGGCGAAGTTCGAGCGGAGCAAGCCGCACGTCAACATCGGGACCATCGGTCACGTCGACCACGGCAAGACCACGCTGACCGCGGCGATCACCAAGGTTCTGCACGACAAGTACCCGGAGCTCAACGAGTCCCGGGCGTTCGACCAGATCGACAACGCGCCGGAAGAGAAGCAGCGCGGCATCACGATCAACATCTCGCACGTCGAGTACCAGACCGAAAAGCGTCACTACGCGCACGTCGACGCCCCCGGTCACGCGGACTACATCAAGAACATGATCACCGGTGCCGCCCAGATGGACGGCGCGATCCTGGTGGTCGCCGCGACCGACGGCCCGATGCCGCAGACCCGTGAGCACGTGCTGCTCGCCCGCCAGGTCGGCGTGCCCTACATCGTGGTCGCGCTGAACAAGGCCGACATGGTCGACGACGAGGAGATCCTGGAGCTCGTCGAGCTCGAGGTCCGCGAGCTGCTGTCCTCGCAGGAGTTCCCGGGCGACGACGCCCCCGTCGTGCGCGTCTCGGGCCTCAAGGCCCTCGAGGGCGACGAGAAGTGGGCCGAGGCCGTTCTCGAGCTGATGACCGCCGTCGACGACAACGTGCCGGACCCGGTGCGCGAGCTCGACAAGCCGTTCCTCATGCCGATCGAGGACGTCTTCACGATCACCGGTCGCGGCACCGTCGTCACCGGCCGCGTCGAGCGTGGCGTGGTCAACGTGAACGAAGAGGTCGAGATCGTCGGCATCAAGGAGAAGTCGACCAAGACGACTGTCACCGGTGTCGAGATGTTCCGCAAGCTGCTCGACCAGGGCCAGGCGGGCGACAACGTCGGCCTCCTCGTCCGCGGCATCAAGCGCGAGGACGTCGAGCGCGGCCAGGTCGTCGTGAAGCCGGGTACCACCACCCCGCACACCGACTTCGAGGGCCGGGTCTACATCCTGTCGAAGGACGAGGGTGGCCGTCACACCCCGTTCTTCAACAACTACCGCCCGCAGTTCTACTTCCGCACCACCGACGTGACCGGCGTCGTGACCCTCCCCGAGGGCACCGAGATGGTCATGCCGGGCGACAACACCGACATCTCGGTCGCGCTGATCCAGCCGGTCGCGATGGACGTGAACCTGCGGTTCGCCATCCGCGAGGGTGGCCGCACCGTCGGTGCGGGTCAGGTCACCAAGATCATCAAGTGATTTAGGCGCCCCCCGGGGGGCAATACACCCCCGGGTCAGGGGCGTCAAATCACGTGTGCGACACTATTCAGGTTGCTCGTCCTGGGGCGGCCGAGCCCTTCGGGTTTTCGACGAAAGGGTCCGGCCGCCTCGGTGCGAGTGGCCACGGTCCGCCGAGCTCTTCCTTCGGGTTGCAGGCGAGCGGGCAAGGGCAGTGAGACGGTCAGCCGGCTCATAGCCTCCTCACGTTGAGGAAGACCAGGCAAGACGACGATCCCGCGGGATCCGTCTGTGCGTCGGGCGCGACACGCCCGACCGCGTGGACCGGGGACAGGGCCGTTGAACTGCGGAAACCCAGGCCAAGGTGGGGACACCGGGGCGGGGTTTGTGAGATAGCGGCACGAGACGACAAGGAACGAGCAGCCACCATGGCGGGACAGAAGATCCGCATCCGGCTCAAGGCCTACGACCACGAGGCGATCGACACCTCGGCGCGCAAGATCGTGGAGACGGTCACGCGCACCGGCGCCCGGGTCGTCGGGCCGGTGCCGCTGCCCACCGAGAAGAACGTTTACTGCGTCATCCGCTCGCCGCACAAGTACAAGGACTCGCGCGAGCACTTCGAGATGCGCACGCACAAGCGTCTGATCGACATCCTCGACCCGACGCCGAAGACGGTCGACGCGCTCATGCGCATCGACCTGCCGGCGAGCGTCGACGTCAACATCCAGTAAGCGTTGGGCGAGCGGCGGAGATAAGAGACTCATGTCTGACAGGCAGATGAAGGGCATCCTGGGCACCAAGCTCGGCATGACCCAGGTCTTCGACGAGCAGAACCGGGTTGTCCCGGTCACCGTCGTGAAGGCCGGTCCGAACGTGGTCACCCAGGTTCGGACCCAGGAGAAGGACGGCTACAAGGCCGTGCAGCTGGCGTTCGGCGCGGTCGACCCGCGCAAGGTGAACAAGCCGCGCACCGGCCACTACGACAAGGCGGGCGTGACGCCGCGCCGGTACCTCGCCGAGCTGCGCACCACCGACGCCGAGACCTACGAGGTCGGCCAGGAGATCACCGCCGAGGTGTTCGCCGCCGGCGTCGAGGTCGACGTGACCGGTACCAGCAAGGGCAAGGGCTACGCGGGCGTCATGAAGCGCCACGGTTTCAAGGGCCAGGGCGCGAGCCACGGTGCCCAGGCCGTGCACCGCAAGCCGGGTTCGATCGGTGGCTGCGCCACCCCCGGCCGCGTCTTCAAGGGCCTGCGCATGGCGGGCCGGATGGGCAACGACCGGGTCACCACGCAGAACCTGACCGTGCACGCCGTGCGTGCCGAGGACGGCCTGCTGCTGATCAAGGGCGCTGTGCCCGGTCCCAAGGGCGGCCTGCTGTTCGTGCGCAGCGCCGCGAAGGGTGGTAACTCCGAATGACAAGCGTCGAGCTGAAGACCCCGGCCGGTAAAGCCGACGGCACCGTGGACCTCCCCGAGGAGATCTTCGACGTGCAGGCCAATGTCGCGCTGATGCACCAGGTGGTGGTGGCCCAGCAGGCCGCCGCGCGCCAGGGCACGCACGACACGAAGACCCGTGGTGAGGTCTCCGGTGGCGGCAAGAAGCCGTACCGGCAGAAGGGCACCGGCCGTGCCCGCCAGGGTTCGACCCGCGCGCCGCAGTTCGTCGGCGGTGGCGTCGTCCACGGCCCCACGCCGCGTGACTACTCGCAGCGGACCCCGAAGAAGATGAAGGCCGCCGCCCTGCGTGGCGCCCTCTCCGACCGGGCCCGCGCCGGCCAGCTGCACGTCGTCACCGAGCTGGTGACCGGTGAGAAGCCGTCGACCAAGGCCGCCAAGGTCGCCCTCGCCGCCGTCACGGCCGCGAAGCGCGTGCTCGTGGTGCTGCACCGGGACGACGAGCTGAGCTGGGTTTCCCTGCGGAACCTGCCCGAGGTGCACATCCTCTGGGCCGACCAGCTCAACACCTACGACGTGCTGGTCAACGACGACGTCGTGTTCACCAAGGCCGCGTACGACGCGTTCGTCGCCGGCCCCGTCCGCGGTAAGACCGTCAAGGCTTCCGCGCGGTCGGGCGAGGTCACGGAAGGGAGTGACGAGAAGTGAGTTCGGTCGCCATTCCGGACCCCCGCGACATCCTGCTCGCGCCGGTCATCTCCGAGAAGTCCTACGGGCTGCTCGAGGACCACAAGTACACGTTCATCGTCCGCCCGGACGCCAACAAGACCCAGATCAAGATCGCGGTCGAGAAGGTGTTCGGCGTCAAGGTGGTCAGCGTCAACACGGCCAACCGCCAGGGCAAGCGGAAGCGGACTCGCGCCGGCTTCGGCAAGCGCAAGGACACCAAGCGCGCCATCGTGACTCTTTCGCCCGAGAGCAAGGCGATTGAGATCTTCGGCGGACCCACCGCGTAAAGGACTGAGCTGACAATGGGCATCCGCAAGTACAAGCCGACGACCCCCGGTCGTCGCGGTTCGAGCGTCTCGGACTTCGCCGAGATCACCCGCTCCACCCCGGAGAAGTCGCTGCTTCGTCCGCTGAGCGGTTCGGGCGGTCGCAACTCGTCCGGCAAGATCACCACCCGGCACAAGGGTGGCGGCCACAAGCGCGCGTACCGAGTCATCGACTTCCGTCGCAACGACAAGGACGGCATCCCCGCCAAGGTCGCGCACATCGAGTACGACCCCAACCGGTCCGCTCGCATCGCGCTGCTGCACTACGCCGACGGCGAGAAGCGCTACATCATCGCGCCGGAGAAGCTGAAGCAGGGCGACACCGTCGAGAACGGCCCCCGGGCCGACATCAAGCCGGGCAACAACCTGCCGCTGCGCAACATCCCGGTCGGCACCGTGATCCACGCGATCGAGCTCCGCCCCGGCGGCGGCGCGAAGATGGCGCGGTCCGCGGGCGCGAAGGTGCAGCTCGTCGCCAAGGACGGTCCGTACGCCCAGCTGCGTCTCCCCTCGGGTGAGATCCGCAACGTGGACGTGCGCAACCGCGCCACGGTCGGCGAGGTCGGCAACTCCGACCACGCCAACATCAACTGGGGCAAGGCCGGCCGCAACCGCTGGCGCGGCAAGCGCCCGACGGTCCGTGGTGTCGTCATGAACCCGGTCGACCACCCGCACGGTGGTGGCGAGGGCAAGACGTCCGGTGGTCGTCACCCCGTCAACCCGAACGGTAAGCCCGAGGGTCGCACGCGTCGCCGCAAGGCGTCCGACGCGATGATCGTCCGCCGTCGCCGTACCGGCAAGAACAAGCGCTGAGCAGGGAGGTAGAACAACATGCCACGTAGCCTCAAGAAGGGCCCGTTCGTGGACGACCACCTGCTCAAGAAGGTGGACGCGCTGAACGAATCGGGCAAGAAGACCGTGATCAAGACCTGGTCGCGTCGTTCGACGATCATCCCGGATTTCCTGGGTCACACGATCGCCGTGCACGACGGCCGCAAGCACGTCCCGGTGTTCGTCACCGAGGCCATGGTGGGTCACAAGCTGGGCGAGTTCGCCCCGACGCGGACCTTCAAGGGTCACATCAAGGACGACCGCAAGTCGCGCCGCCGCTGAGCGGGCACGAAACCAGACAGGAAGTAGCGATGAACGCCCAGAACGACGTGACGACCGAGGCTGAACTGCCTACGGCGTACGCGCGGGCTCGCTTCGTCCGGGACTCGCCGACCAAGGTGCGCCGGGTGATCGAGCTCATCAAGGGACGTAGCGCCGCCGACGCCTTGGCCGTGCTCCGGTTCGCCCCGCAGGCGGCCAGCGAGCCGGTCGCGAAGGTGCTCGCCAGCGCCGTGGCCAACGCCGAGAACAACCTTCAGCTGGACCCGGAGACGCTCTGGGTCAAGAACGCGTACGCCGACGAGGGCCCCACCCTCAAGCGGATCCGTCCGCGGGCCCAGGGCCGCGCGTACCGGATCCGCAAGCGGACCAGCCACATCACCGTCGAGGTGGAGTCGCGTCCCGCCGTCGCGCAGAAGGCTCAGAGCAAGAAGAAGGCAGGTGGCCGGTAGTGGGCCAGAAAATCAACCCGCACGGTTTCCGCCTGGGTATCACCACGGACTGGAAGTCGCGCTGGTACGCCGACAAGCAGTACGCCGAGTACGTGGCCGAGGACGTCAAGATCCGCAAGCTGCTGGCGACGGGCATGGAGCGCGCCGGCATCTCCAAGGTCGAGATCGAGCGCACTCGTGACCGCGTCCGCGTCGACATCCACACCGCCCGGCCGGGCATCGTCATCGGCCGCCGCGGCGCGGAGGCCGACCGGATCCGTGGCGCGCTGGAGAAGCTGACCAAGAAGCAGGTCCAGCTGAACATCCTCGAGGTCAAGAACCCCGAGGCCGACGCCCAGCTGGTCGCCCAGGCGGTCGCGGAGCAGCTTTCCAACCGCGTGGCGTTCCGCCGCGCGATGCGGAAGGCGATCCAGACCTCCATGCGCTCGCCGCAGGTCAAGGGCATCCGCGTGCAGTGCGGCGGTCGTCTCGGCGGTGCCGAGATGTCCCGCTCCGAGCACTACCGCGATGGCCGCGTCCCGCTGCACACGCTGCGCGCCGACATCGACTACGGCTTCTTCGAGGCCAAGACGACGTTCGGTCGCATCGGCGTCAAGGTGTGGATCTACAAGGGTGAGCTCGTCGGTGGCCTGAAGGCTCGCGAGGCCCGTGACGCCGCCGAGCGCGCGCCGCGTCGCGACCGTGACCGCAGCGACCGGCCGTCCCGCCCGCGTCGTTCCGGCGCGTCGGGCACGACCGCCACCTCGACCGAAGCCGGTCGCGCCGCCGCGGCCGCCACGACCGAGGCGGCCCCGGCCACCGAGACCGCAGAAAAGACGGAGGGCTGAGACGTGCTCATCCCGCGCAGGGTCAAGCACCGGAAGCAGCACTCCCCGAAGCGCCACGGCGCCGCCAAGGGTGGCACGAAGGTCAGCTTCGGCGAGTACGGCATCCAGGCGCTTGAGCACAGCTACGTGACGAACCGGCAGATCGAGTCCGCTCGTATCGCCATGACCCGTCACATCAAGCGTGGCGGCAAGGTGTGGACGACCATCTACCCGGACCGTCCGCTGACCAAGAAGCCGGCGGAAACCCGCATGGGTTCCGGTAAGGGTTCGCCCGAGTGGTGGATCGCCAACGTGAAGCCGGGCCGCGTGATGTTCGAGATCTCGTTCCCGAACGAGGAGACCGCCCGTGAGGCGCTCCGCCGCGCGATCCACAAGCTGCCCATGAAGTGCCGCATCGTGACCCGTGAAGGTGGTGAGTTCTGATGGCGAACGCTGGTGCTCTGGCATCGGAGCTGCGTGAGCTCACCGCGGAAGAGCTCGTCCTGCGTCTGAAGGAATACAAGGAGGAGCTCTTCAACCTCCGCTTCCAGATGGCGACCGGGCAGCTCGACAACAACCGCCGTCTGCGCACCGTCCGCACGGACATCGCGCGGATCTACACGGTCATGCGCGAGCGCGAACTCGGCCTGTCCGTTGCCCCCGACGCCGAGAGTGAAGGTGCCGCATGAGCGAGCCCACCACCGAGACGCCGGCCCGGAACGACCGCAAGGTCCGCGAGGGCTACGTCGTCTCGGACAAGATGAACAAGACGATCGTGGTCGAGCTCGAGGACCGCAAGAAGCACCCCCGTTACTCGAAGGTCGTCCGCTCCACCACCAAGGTGAAGGTGCACGACGAGAACAACGAGGCGGGCGTGGGCGACCGGGTCACCCTGATGGAGACCCGCCCGCTGTCGGCGACGAAGCGGTGGCGCCTGGTGCAGATCGTGGAGAAGGCCAAGTAAGCAGGGCTCTTCGGAGTCTTTAGTTCCGCAAGGCTCGCCAATGTGGACCTCACAAGCGGGCGAGAACCGGCGCGACATACAGGAGTTGACGTGATCCAGCAGGAGTCGCGGCTTCGGGTAGCCGACAACACGGGTGCGAAGGAAATCCTCTGCATCCGCGTTCTCGGTGGTTCCGGGCGGCGCTACGCCGGCATCGGTGACATCATCGTCGCCACCGTGAAGGACGCCATCCCGGCTGCCGGGGTGAAGAAGGGCGATGTCGTCAAGGCCGTCATCGTCCGCACGGTCAAGGAGCGTCGTCGTCCGGACGGTTCCTACATCCGGTTCGACGAGAACGCCGCCGTGCTCATCAAGAACGACAACGAGCCCCGGGGCACCCGCATCTTCGGCCCGGTGGGCCGCGAGCTGCGCGACCGAAAGTTCATGAAGATCATTTCGCTCGCGCCGGAGGTGCTGTGATGAAGGTGAAGAAGGGCGACACGGTCGTCGTCATCGCCGGCAAGGACAAGGGCGCCAAGGGCAAGGTCATCCAGGCTTACCCGGAGCGCGACCGCGTGCTGGTCGAGGGCGTGAACCGGATCAAGAAGCACACGCGGATCACCCAGACCCAGCGCGGTGCGCAGTCCGGCGGCATCGTCACGCAGGAGGCACCCATCCACGTCTCGAACGTGATGGTCGTCGACTCGGACGGCAAGCCGTCGCGGGTGGGTTACCGCTTCGGCGAGGACGGCAAGAAGGTCCGGGTTTCGCGCCGGAACGGTAAGGACATCTGATGACCACCGCAGAGAAGGTCGCGCCGCGCCTCAAGGTGCGCTACCGCGAAGAGATCAAGGGCCAGCTTCAGGCGGAGTTCTCCTTCGCCAACGTCCACCAGATCCCGGGCGTGGTGAAGGTCGTCGTGAACATGGGCGTCGGTGACGCCGCCCGCGACAGCAAGCTGATCGAGGGCGCGGTCAAGGACCTCGCCCTGATCACCGGCCAGAAGCCCGAGGTCCGGAAGGCCCGCAAGTCCATCGCGCAGTTCAAGCTGCGCGAGGGTCAGCCGATCGGTGCGCGCGTCACGCTGCGCGGCGACCGGATGTGGGAGTTCCTCGACCGGCTGCTGACCATCGCGCTGCCGCGTATCCGCGACTTCCGCGGGCTTTCGCCGAAGCAGTTCGACGGCCACGGCAACTACACCTTCGGTCTCAACGAGCAGTCGATGTTCCACGAGATCGACCCTGACTCCATCGACCGCCCGCGCGGCATGGACGTCACCGTCGTCACGACCGCCACGAACGACGACGAGGGCCGGGCGCTGCTGCGCAAGCTCGGCTTCCCGTTCAAGGAGAACTGAGCCGATGGCCAAGAAAGCACTGGTCCACAAGGCCGCCAAGAAGCCGAAGTTCGCGGTTCGCGGCTACACCCGCTGCCAGCGGTGTGGCCGCCCGCACGCCGTGTTCCGCAAGTTCGGGCTCTGCCGGATCTGCCTTCGCGAGATGGCGCACGCGGGCGAGCTGCCCGGCGTCCGCAAGTCCAGCTGGTAAGAGCTTTTTTCTAAACTCCCACTTCGCCACAGGCCCCGCTCCTTCTGGGAGCGGGGAACCAGGCGAGAAAGGTTGACAGGTCACCATGACGATGACCGACCCCATCGCAGACTTCTTGACGCGTCTGCGTAACGCGAACTCGGCGTACCACGACGAGGTCAAGCTCCCGCACTCGAAGCTCAAGGCGAACATCGCCGAGATCCTCAAGCGCGAGGGCTACATCGCGGGCTACCACGACGAGCCGGGCGAAAAGCACAAGAACCTCGTCGTCGAACTCAAGTACGGCCCGAACCGTGAGCGGAGCATCGCCGGCCTGCGGCGCGTCTCCAAGCCCGGTCTGCGGGTCTACGCAAAATCGACCGAACTGCCGTCCGTTCTCGGCGGGCTGGGCATCGCGATCATCTCGACGTCCGGCGGCCTGCAGACCGACCGGCAGGCCAAGCGCAACAGCGTGGGCGGCGAAGTCCTCGCCTACGTCTGGTAAGGAAGGGGGCACAGACATGTCACGCATCGGAAAGCTGCCGGTCGCCGTCCCCTCCGGGGTCGAGGTGACCATCGACGGTCAGCACATCAGCGTCAAGGGCCCCAAGGGGACCCTGGAGCACACCATCGCCGAGCCGATCACGGTCGAGCGCGACGACGACGGCACCCTGCTGGTCAAGCGCCCGGACGACGAGCGCACCAGCAAGGCTCTGCACGGCCTCACCCGTACCCTGGTGAACAACCTGGTCGTGGGTGTGACCGCGGGTTACGAGAAGAAGCTCGAGATCCACGGTGTCGGTTACCGCGTGCAGGCCAAGGGCTCGGACCTCGAGTTCGCCCTCGGCTACAGCCACCCGGTGAAGATCGAGGCTCCGGAGGGCATCACCTTCAAGGTGGAGAGCCCCACCCGGTTCTCGGTCTCCGGCATCGACAAGCAGAAGGTCGGCCAGATCTCGGCGGTCATCCGCAAGCTGCGCCGCCCGGACCCGTACAAGGGCAAGGGCCTGCGCTACGAGGGTGAGAAGATCCGCCGCAAGGTCGGAAAGACGGGTAAGTGATCATGAGCGACACGACTACGAAGCGCAAGCCGGTGGGCAAGGACATCTCGACCCGCCGCCGCGTCGCGAAGGCCCGTCGGCACTTCCGCCTCCGCAAGAAGGTCTCGGGCACGGACCAGCGTCCGCGCCTGGTCGTCAAGCGGTCCTCGCGGCACATCGCCGTGCAGGTCATCGACGACCTCGCCGGCCACACGCTGGCCTCGGCGTCCACGCTCGAGGCGGATCTCCGGTCGTTCGACGGTGACAAGAAGGCCAAGGCCGCCAAGGTCGGGGAACTCGTCGCCGAGCGTGCGAAGAACGCCGGGATCACGGCTGTGGTGTTCGACCGTGGGGGCAACGCCTACCACGGCCGCATCGCCGCGCTCGCCGACGCCGCCCGTGAGGCGGGGTTGGAGTTCTGACGATGCAGAAGCTTGTTAACGGAAGGAATGCCTGATGCCGGGACGTACACGGCAATTCGGCGGCGGACAGGGCGGACCCGGCGGGCAGGGCGGCAACGACCGCAATGACCGTCGCGGTGGCGGCCGGGACCGGCGCGACAGCGGCCGTGGCGGGGCCGGCCAGGACAAGACCCCGCACCTCGAGAAGGTCGTGACGATCAACCGCGTCGCCAAGGTCGTCAAGGGTGGTCGTCGCTTCAGCTTCACCGCCCTCGTCGTCGTCGGTGACGGTGACGGTCAGGTCGGCGTCGGCTACGGCAAGGCCAAGGAAGTTCCCGCGGCGATCGCCAAGGGCGTCGAGGAAGCGAAGAAGAACTTCTTCCGCGTTCCCCGCGTCGGCGGCACCATCCCGCACCCGATCACGGGTGAGGAGGCCGCCGGTGTGGTCCTGCTCCGCCCGGCGTCCGCCGGTACAGGCGTCATCGCCGGTGGCCCGGTGCGCGCGGTGCTGGAGTGCGCGGGCGTCCACGACGTGCTGTCGAAGTCGCTCGGCTCCGACAACGCGATCAACATCGTGCACGCGACCGTGGCGGCCCTCAAGGGTCTGCAGCGTCCCGAAGAGGTCGCGGCCCGCCGCGGTCTCCCGCTCGAGGACGTCGCGCCGGCCCGGATGCTGCGCCAGCGCGCGGGCCAGGGGGTCTGACATGGCTGAGCTCAAGGTCACCCAGGTCAAGAGCAAGATCGGCACGAAGCACGCTCACCGCGAATCGCTGCGCACCCTCGGGCTGCACAAGATCCGCCAGAGCGTCGTGCGGGAAGACACCCCCCAGGTGCGCGGCCTGATCCACACCGTCCGCCACCTGGTGGAGGTCGAGGAGGTCAAGGCATGACGGCCATCAAGATCCACCACCTGCGTCCGGCTGCGGGCGCCAAGCGCGACAAGGTTCGCGTGGGCCGTGGTGAGGGTTCGAAGGGCAAGACGGCCGGTCGCGGTACGAAGGGCACCAAGGCCCGGAAGAACGTGCCCGCCGGGTTCGAGGGTGGGCAGATGCCCATCCACATGCGGCTCCCGAAGCTGCGTGGCTTCAAGAACCGCTTCCGCACCGAGTACCAGCCGGTGAACGTGGGCGACATCGCCCGCGTCTTCCCGGACGGTGGCAAGGTCGGCAACGAAGAGCTCGCCGCGGCGGGGCTCGTCCGCAAGGGCAAGCTCGTCAAGGTGCTCGGCAACGGTGACGTCAACGGCGTCAAGCTCGACGTGACCGCCGACGGCTTCTCCGGCTCCGCCAAGGAGAAGCTCGAAGCGGCCGGTGGCTCCGCCACCACCAACTGAGCTGTACCTCGTTCGAAGGCCCGCCTGGTCCGCCAGGCGGGCTTTCGGCGTTCCCGGGTTCGCTCTTGGCGGCTCGTGGTGGCTTGTGATGGTGCCGGTCCGGCGGAAGGATCGGCGGAGTGGCTCCCACTTCCCGGCCGGTCCACCTCGGCCTGTTCGCGCCGGTGTTCACGGCCCTCGCCTTCTCGTTGACGGTCCTGGGGACGTTCCTGCCGTTCTTCCTCACCGAGCAGGCGGTGGGGCTGGAACCGTCCGGGATCGCGCGGACGACGTTGCGGGCCTGGCGGATCGACTACACGTTCCCGGGCCAGGGGGAGCTCAGCTCCCCGTCGGTCCCCTTCGGGCTCCCGCTCCTGCTGGCGAGCGCGCTCCTCCTGGCGGCGGGGGTCCTCGGCATCCGCCAGTTGGTGACGGGCCGGCCGTCCGCAGCCGTGCGCCGGACGACGCTGGCGGCAGCGGCGTTCCTGGCGGGAGTGGTGTGCACGATCGGCATGCACGGAGCGCGCAGCCTCTTCAACGACCGCTCGCCGGAGGTGGAGACCACGGCGCTGGCGGGTATATGGGTCCTCGCGGCAGCGGTCTTGGCCGCAGCGGCGGCGGCAGTGCTGAGCCACCGCCGGTCCGCGGCGGGGCGCCCGGAGTGGGCGGACCCGGAGGCCGCGTTCGCGGACACGACGACGCCGCCATCGGGCGTCGTGATTACGGTGCTGCCCCCGGAAGACGACTGACCGGACAGACTCCTTGCCGCGGCGCGGATCCGGACGGAGGATCACAGGGTGGACAGACCGTCGCAGAAGCCGCCCGATCGCCCCGGCCCCCCGTCCGAGGCGGGGGAGTCACCGCTGAGCTTCCCGGTCGAGACCCCGACGCCCACGGACCCCGAGCCCGCCGCGGGAGAGCCTCTCGAGTTTTCGCCGGGATCGCCGCCGCCGGCGATCCCAGCGGTCGGTGCGGGGGATGCGGCTTCGCCGCCCGCGAATCCGCTGGCGTTCCCGGCGGAGGCCGCACCGCCTGCCGGCTCGTTCGTTGCCGGGGAAGCGGTGTCGCCGCCCGCAAGTCCGCTGGCGTTCCCGGCGGAGGCGGCCGGTTCGGTCGTTGCGGGGGATGCGGTGTCGCAGCCCGCGAATCCGCTGGCTTTCCCGGTGGAAGCCGCGCCTGCCCACTCGGTCGTTGCGGAGGACGCGGCATCGCAGCCCGCCACTCCGCTCGCCTTCCCGGCGGAGGCCGCACCACCTGCCGGTCCGCCGCCCATCCCGGGCGCGTCCGCCGAGCCGTTCGCTTTCCCCGCCCAGGCCACCCACGCCGCCCCGCCGGCTGAGCAGCTGCCCTTCCCGGTCGCCGAACTGCCCGGCTCGGTCACCGCCAGCCCACCACCGCAGCCGGCACCGGATTCCGCAGCTCGGCCGACCTCGATCCCCGCCGAAGCCACCTCCTCCGGCATCCTGCGCTTCCTCCCGCCCGTCCTCGCCGCCGTCGCCGCGCTCATGACCGCCGCCGGCTGCTTCCTCCCTCTCTTCCGGCTGCAGCAGCACGTCAGCGTCCGGCAGCGGTTTTTCGAAGCCCAGCTCACCGTCACCGAAACCGCCTGGGGCAACCGCCTCGAGATCCCCGGGCAGGACGCCGCCGAACAGGGCGGCTCGCCGTTCGGGATCCCCCTGATCCTCGCCGTCCTCGTGCTGGCCGTCGCCACTTTCACCGCCTTCTCCCGGCCGGGCCACGGGGCCGGCCGGTGGCTGATCGGCGCGGGTGCGTTCTTCACCGCCGGGGTGGTCACCACCGTCGGCATGACCGGGCCCGGGTGGTCCGCCATGGCGGAAGGCGTGGACCTCGAAGTCGCCACCGCGTCCGGCATGTGGCTGCTGATCGGAGCCACCGCCCTGGCCGCCGTTGCAGCCGTGCTGGCCTACCTGCCCGCCTGGCGGCGCACCGAAGACTGGGCCGACCCCGCCCTCGCCTACGCCGACACCCCGACCCCGCCCAGCGGCATCGCCATCACGGTGCTGCCCCCGGAAGAACCCGGATAACCCGCTCGCCACGGCGGCTACCGTGGGAACCATGTCGTGGCTGCTGGTCTTCTTCGGGGCGTCCGTGCTCATCGCGCTTACGCCAGGGGCGAACAACCTGCTGGGGCTCCACCACGGGATGACGCACGGTGTTCGCCGCGGCCTCGCCGGGCTGGCCGGCCGGCTGGCCGCGTTCACCCTGTTGATCACGGCCGTGGCGGCCGGGCTCGGGCAGTTGCTGGCCGCGTCCGAGACCGCCCTCGCGATCATCAAGTGGGCCGGCGTCGCCTACCTGCTCTACCTCGGCGTGCGGATCCTGTGGTCCACCATCCGGCGCAACGGCGACGCGGCCGAAGCCGCCCGGACGAGCACCGAACCGGCGTCGGCGTGGCGCGTCGCGCGCAAGGAGTTCGGCGTCGCGATCACCAACCCGAAGGCGATCCTCATCTTCACCGCGTTCGTCCCGCAGTTCATCGACGCAGCTCACGGGCCTTTTCCAGCCCAGATCGCGCTGCTGGGCGCGGTTTACCTGCTGGCCGAGTTCCTGGCCGGCTCGGTGTACGTCGGCGTCGGCGCCGCAGTCAAGTCGATCGAGCTCACTCGGCGGGCCCGGCGCAACGTCGACCGCGGCACCGGCGTGGTGCTCGCCGGGCTGGCCGGCGTCCTCGCGACGTCGAGTGCCTGACCCGATCTTGCCCTCGTGTGTCAAGGAATACGGCCGAGTCGGCGATGTGGATCAACCCGCCGGAGCAACCTTGGTACGGAAAACGCACACGGACTGCGGACACGCCCTGTGAAGCTGTTAGAGTCGGCGACACGCTTCGGGACGAGTGTGCCCCGAAGCGTTCCTGGCTTGCGTGCCAGTAGTGCTGTGTGTTCCCGCCGGCCACCGTGCCGGCCAAGCCGATCGTCGGTTGAGGACGGCCGACGACGCCGAGGAGGTCCCCCGCGTGTTCAGCGCCTTCCGCTCGGCTCTCGCGACGCCGGATCTACGCAAGAAGATCCTGTTCACGCTAGCCATCGTCGCGGTCTACCGAATCGGTGCGACCATTCCGGCACCCGGGATCTCCTACGGGGCGGTCCAGGCCTGTAGTTCCCAGGCGCAGCAGGAAGGCGTCTACCAGCTGCTGAACCTGTTCAGCGGCGGTGCGCTGCTGCAGCTGTCGCTCTTCTCGACCGGCATCATGCCGTACATCACGGCGAGCATCATCATCCAGCTGCTGACCGTGGTCATCCCGCGGTTCGAGGAGCTGAAGAAGGAAGGCCAGTCCGGCCAGGGCAAGCTGACCCAGTACACCCGGTACCTGACGGTCGCGCTGGCGATCCTGCAGGCCACCGGCGTGGTCGCGCTCGCGGACCGCAAGCAGCTCTTCCCGGACTGCGACCAGCCGATCATCCCGGACAACAGCGTCTACTCGCTCGCCATCATCGTGATCACCATGACCGCGGGCACCGCCGTCATGATGTGGCTGGGTGAGCTGATCACCGAGCGCGGTGTCGGCAACGGCATGTCCGTCCTGATCTTCCTGAACATCGCCGCGCGCATCCCGGTCGAGGGCGGCAACATCCTCAGCAACGGCGGTGGCGTCGCGCTGACGATGATCTGCGTCTTCGGCCTGGTGATCATCGCGAGCGTCATCTTCGTCGAGCAGGGGCAGCGCCGGATCCCGGTGCAGTACGCCAAGCGCATGATCGGCCGCCGGATGTACGGCGGCACGTCGACCTACCTGCCGATCAAGGTGAACCAGGCCGGCGTCATCCCGGTCATCTTCGCGTCGTCCCTGCTGTACCTGCCGGACCTGATCAGTCGCCTCGTCGGCGACCAGAACGCCAACTCCGGCTGGCAGGTCTTCATCAAGAACTACATCGTGAACCAGTCCAGCTGGGTGCACATCGCGCTGTACTTCGCGCTGATCATCTTCTTCACGTACTTCTACATCACGATCACGTTCAACGTGGACGAGCGTGCGGAAGAGATGAAGAAGTTCGGCGGGTTCATCCCGGGCATCCGCCCGGGCCGCCCGACCGCGGAGTACCTGAGCTTCGTGCTCGGCCGGATCACCCTTCCGGGTTCGCTGTACCTGGGCATCATCGCGATCCTTCCGAACTTCTTCCTGTCGGTGACCGGTAGCGGGAACAACCAGAACTTCCCGTTCGGTGGCACGGCTGTGCTGATCATGGTCGGTGTCGGGCTCGACACCGTGAAGCAGATCGAAAGCCAGCTGATGCAGCGCAACTACGAAGGGTTCTTGAAGTGACGCGGCTGGTTCTCGTGGGTCCGCCCGGCGCGGGCAAAGGTACGCAGGCGGTGGCGCTGTCGGAGCAGTTGCGCGTCCCGCACATCTCCACGGGTGAGCTGTTCCGCGCGCACGTCGGCCAGGAGACCCCGCTGGGCCAGGAAGCCAAGCGCTACCTGGACTCGGGCGAGCTCGTGCCCGACTCGGTGACGAACGAAATGGTCCGCGAGCGGCTGGCGGAGCCGGACGCGAAGGCCGGCTTCCTGCTCGACGGCTTCCCCCGCAACACCAAGCAGGCCGAGGTCCTCGGCGAGATCCTCGGCGACGCCGACGTCTCGCTCGACGCCGTGATCCAGCTGCAGGTGCCGGAGGACGTCGTCGTGGGGCGCCTCATGTCCCGCGGCCGCGCGGACGACACCGAAGAGGTCATCCGCCGGCGCCAGCAGATCTACGTGTCGGACACCGCGCCGCTGCTGGAGTACTACGCCGGCATCCTGGTGACCGTCGACGGCGTCGGCAGCGTGGAGGAGATCTCCGGCCGGGTGCTGAAAGCGCTGCGCGACCGCACGTGAATCTCGGAGGGTTGCGTGTTCTGCAAGTGCTCCGCCGTGGGCGCATGATCGAGGTCAAGACCCCGGACGAGCTGCAGGCGATGCGGGCCGCGGGGCTCGTCGTCGCCCGCACGCTCGCGGCCGTCCGCGCCACCGCGAAGCCGGGGGTCAGCACGGCCGAGCTCGACGAGCTGGCCGAGCAGACGATCCGGGACGCCGGCGCGGTGCCGTCCTTCAAGGGCTACCACGGCTTCCCGGCGTCGATCTGCGCGTCGGTGAACGAGCAGATCGTCCACGGCATCCCGGCGAAGACCCAGGTGCTGGCCGACGGCGACATCATCTCCGTCGACTGCGGGGCGATCCTCGACGGCTGGCACGGCGACTCCGCCGTCACGCTCGCCATCGGTGACGTCTCCGGCGCCGACCTGGCGCTGTCCGCGGCGACCGAGGCGGCGATGTGGGCCGGCATCGAGGCGGTCAGCGCCGGCGGCCGGTTGACCGACATCTCCTACGCCGTCCAGTCGGCTGCCGAACGCGCGGGCCGCGACGACGGCATCGAGTACGGGATGATCGTCGAGTACGGCGGCCACGGCATCGGGCGTCAGATGCACATGGACCCGTTCCTCCCGAACATCGGCAAGCCGGGCAAGGGCCCGCGGCTGAAGGCGGGCATGGCCCTGGCGATCGAGCCGATGCTGACCGGTGGTGGCGGCGAGACCCGCGAGCTGGACGACGGCTGGACGGTCGTCACGGCCGACGGCTCCCGCGCGGCCCACTGGGAGCACACCGTCGCGATCACCGACGACGGTCCCTGGGTCCTGACGGCTCCGGAAGGCTCCTGACCTGCGCGTTCACCCGTCTGTGGTGATCGAGGTCACGTGCACCTGCGCGTTCTCCTAGCATGATTACCCCCGGTTTGGGGGTCGCGACACGGGTTGCGTACACTGTCAAGTCGGCGCACTTATCGCGCCCGGATCCTGCGCGTTCGTGAATTCACGGTCTTGGGACTCCGGGCACCAGTGTGCCGACGCACCACCCAACCAGCACTAGTGCTCAAGTTGATCACACAGTGTGGCGACAGTTGTATGCGACAGGAAATGCGGAGGACATGGCGAAGAAAGACGGGGCCATCGAGGTCGAAGGCCGCGTAGTCGAGCCGCTCCCCAACGCGATGTTCCGCGTCGAGTTGGAGAACGGTCACAAGGTCCTGGCACACATCAGCGGCAAGATGCGGCAGCACTACATCCGCATCCTGCCCGAGGACAGGGTTGTCGTGGAGCTCTCGCCCTACGACCTCTCTCGTGGTCGCATCGTCTACCGCTACAAGTGATCACGAAGAGCAGCTAACAGGAGAGCAGAAGACGTGAAGGTCCAGCCGAGCGTCAAGAAGATCTGCGACAAGTGCAAGGTGATCCGCCGCCACGGCCGGATCATGGTGATCTGCGAGAACCTGCGGCACAAGCAGCGGCAGGGCTGATCGCCCGCACTCGACCAGAGTGGATTGACGGCTACACAACCTCCCCGCACCTGCCGGTTCACGCGAGTGAACCGGTTCACCCCCGGGCTTCAGGCCGGGGCCGGGACACCCGAAGCGCAAGCCGAGGGCACGACAGGCGAGTCGGTCCCGGAACCGGACGGGGAGCAGACCTGAAGATGAAACCGAAGAAGGAGCATCAACGCCAATGGCACGACTCGCTGGCGTAGACCTCCCCCGCGAAAAGCGGTTGGAGATCGCGCTTACCTACATCTACGGCATCGGCCGTACCCGCTCGAAGCAGCTCATCAAGGCTGCCGAGCTCAACGCGGACACCCGCGTCAAAGACCTCAGCGATGACGACCTCGCGAAGCTGCGTGTCTACATCGAAGAGAACTTCAAGGTCGAGGGTGACCTTCGCCGTGAGGTGAACGCCGACATCCGTCGGAAGATCGAGATCGGGTGCTACGAGGGCCTTCGCTGGCGCCGCGGACTTCCCGTCCGTGGTCAGCGCACGAAGACCAACGCCCGTACCCGCAAGGGTCCGAAGAAGACGGTCGCCGGCAAGAAGAAGGCTGGCAAGAAGTGAGCGTCCAGGGCAAGAAGGTCGTGCAGATGGGTGGCGCTCGGCGCCGCGGCTCGGCTTGTGTCTCGCCCAAGGCGCTCTACGCCCGCCCGATGGCGCTCCGCAACCTGTACACCGACGCCGGTTCGATCATCCGGCGCGGACAGGCCGAAGCGGTCGCCGCTCACCAAGAGAACGCGCGCTAACAGGAGATCCCTCACAACATGCCACCGAAGTCTCGTACTGCGGCCGGGGCCAAGAAGGTCCGCCGCAAGGAAAAGAAGAATGTCGCGCACGGTCACGCGCACATCAAGAGCACCTTCAACAACACCATCGTCTCGATCACGGACCCGACCGGTGCCGTGATCGCGTGGGCGTCGAGTGGTCACGTGGGCTTCAAGGGCTCCCGTAAGTCCACCCCGTTCGCCGCGCAGATGGCCGCCGAGAACGCCGCCCGCAAGGCCGCCGAGCACGGCATGAAGAAGGTCGACGTCTTCGTGAAGGGCCCGGGTTCGGGCCGCGAGACGGCGATCCGCTCGCTGCAGGCGGCCGGCCTCGAGGTCGGCACCATCCAGGACGTGACCCCGCAGCCTCACAACGGCTGCCGCCCGCCCAAGCGGCGCCGGGTCTGAGGAACGGGGAGGAGTAAGAAGAAATGGCTCGTTACACCGGCCCCGCGACGCGTATCTCGCGTCGCCTCAAGGTTGACCTCATCGGCGGCGACCAGGCTTTCGAGCGTCGCCCCTACCCGCCGGGCCAGCACGGCCGCGGGCGCATCAAGGAGTCCGAGTACCTCCTGCAGTCGCAGGAGAAGCAGAAGGCTCGCTACACCTACGGCGTTCTCGAGCGCCAGTTCGTCCGGTACTACAAGGAAGCCGTCCGGCGTCCCGGTAAGACCGGTGAGAACCTGCTGCAGATCCTCGAGTCCCGCCTGGACAACGTGATCTACCGCGCCGGCATCGCCCGCACCCGCCGTCAGGCGCGTCAGCTGGTGAGCCACGGCCACTTCCTGGTCAACGGCACGAAGGTCAACGTCCCGTCCTTCCAGGTCTCGAAGTGGGACATCATCGACGTGCGGCCGAAGTCGTTCTCGATGCTGCCCTTCGTCGTGGCGAAGGAGTCCTACGGCGACCGCCCGATCCCGGCGTGGCTGCAGGTCGTCCAGTCCAACCTCCGCGTGCTGGTCCACCAGCTGCCGGAGCGTGCGCAGATCGATGTTCCGGTTCAGGAACAGCTGATCGTCGAGCTTTACTCGAAGTAGTCCGGCACCGTCGGACAGGCGGCGGCGCGACAGGTGCGCCGCCGCCGCGCCATCCCTTCGACGTCATATGGCGGGCGTCGTCTGGAAAGGAATTAGGAAGAAATGCTGATTTCCCAGCGGCCGGCTCTCGGCGAAGAGACGGTCAACGAGACCCGCTCCCGGTTCACCATCGAACCGCTGGAGCCCGGCTTCGGCTACACGCTCGGCAACTCGCTGCGGCGCACGCTGCTGTCGTCCATCCCGGGCGCGGCCGTGACGAGCATCCGCATCGACGGCGTGCTGCACGAGTTCACCACCGTTCCCGGGGTGAAGGAAGACGTCACCGACATCATCCTGAACCTCAAGGAGCTCGTGGTGTCCTCGGAAGAGGACGAGCCGGTCACCATGTACCTGCGCAAGCAGGGCCCCGGTGAGGTCACGGCGGCCGACATCGTGCCGCCGGCGGGTGTCACCGTGCACAACCCGGATCTGCACATCGCGTCGCTGAACGGCAAGGGCAAGCTCGAGATCGAGCTCGTCGTCGAGCGCGGCCGCGGTTACGTTCCGGCCCTGCAGAACAAGCAGGCGGGCGCGGAGATCGGCCGGATCCCGGTCGACTCGATCTACTCGCCGGTGCTCAAGGTGACGTACAAGGTCGAGGCCACCCGTGTCGAGCAGCGCACCGACTTCGACAAGCTGATCCTGGACGTCGAGACCAAGCCGTCGATCACGCCGCGTGACGCGGTCGCGTCGGCCGGCAAGACGCTGGTGGAGCTGTTCGGTCTCGCCCGCGAGCTGAACGTCGACGCCGAGGGCATCGAGATCGGCCCGTCGCCGCAGGAAGCGGACACCATCGCTGCCTACGCGATGCCGATCGAGGACCTGGACCTCACCGTCCGGTCGTACAACTGCCTCAAGCGCGAGGGCATCCACACGGTGGGCGAGCTGGTCTCGCGCAGCGAGGCGGACCTGCTCGACATCCGCAACTTCGGCGCCAAGTCGATCGACGAGGTCAAGCTCAAGCTCGTCGGCCTCGGCCTCGCGCTGAAGGACAGCCCGCCCGGGTTCGACCCGACCGCGGCTGCCGCCAGCTACGACGGTGAAGGCTGGTCGGAGGGTGTCGGTGGCATCGCCGACGGGATTTCGGACGGCCACGACGATGGCCAGGACTACGCAGAGACCGAGCAGCTCTAGGGCTCTGTGCCTGGACGCTGCGAGCTGAACTAGTAGGAGAACCAATGCCCACCCCTACCAAGGGAGCCCGGCTCGGCGGGTCGTCCGCGCACGAGCGGCTGATCCTGGCCAACTTGGCCACGCAGCTGTTCGAGCACGGCAAGATCACGACGACCGAGGCGAAGGCGAAGCGGGTCCGTCCGCTGGCCGAGAAGCTGATCACCAAGGCGAAGCGGGGCGACCTGCACAACCGTCGTCAGGTGCAGCGCGTCGTCCGTGACAAGGACGTCGTCCACAAGCTGTTCGCCGAGATCGGTCCGCACTTCGCGGAGCGCGACGGTGGCTACACCCGGATCACCAAGACGATGCCGCGCAAGGGCGACAACGCCAAGATGGCGGTCATCGAACTGGTGCCCGAGAAGACCGTGACGAGCGAGGCCGAGCGCGCGCGCAAGACCAAGTTCGCCAAGGACGAGAAGGCCGCCGCTCCGGTCGCCGAGGAGACCACTGAGGCGCCTGCCGCCGAGGAGGCTCCGGCTGCCGAGGAGGCCAAGGCCGAGGACACCGCCGCCGAGACCGAGGCCCCGGCTTCGGACGACGCGGACGCGGACGCCAAGAAGGACTGACGTCCTGACGGCCGATTCGACACCGGACGAGCCCGCCACTCCCGCTGGGGAGGGCGGGCTCGTTCGTCTGCGCCTGGACGTCTCCTACGACGGCACGGACTTCTCGGGGTGGGCCCGTCAGCCGGCGCGCCGCACGGTGCAGGGCGTCCTGGAAGAGGCGTTGCACCGGCAGCCACCGGGGGCGTCGGTGCCCAAGTCCGTGGTGGTCGCGGGCCGCACGGACGCCGGGGTGCACGCGACGGGCCAGGTGGTGCACGTCGACGTCGTGCCGCTTTCGGCTCCTTCCGGGCGGATTCCCGTGTCCCCGGAGGGCATCCCCGACCTCGCCCGCATGGCCGGGCGCTGGAACCGCCTCCTGCCGGGCGACGTCCGGGTGCTGGGTGCCCGCGTCGCCCCACCGGGGTTCGACGCGCGGTTCTCCGCGGTGCGGCGGCACTACCGCTACCGGGTGTCCGACGCTCCGTGGGGCGTGGACCCGTTGCGCCGCAACGACACCCTGGCGTGGAACCGTCCACTGTCGACGGACGCGATGAACGCGGCGGCGTCGTCCCTGCTGGGCCTGCAGGACTTCGCGGCGTACTGCAAGCAGCGCGACACGGGCACGACGATCCGCGAGCTGCAGCGCCTGGAGTGGCGGCGGGTGGACGAGCACCTGCTGGAGGTCGCGGTTTCGGCGGACGCGTTCTGCCATTCGATGGTCCGCAGCCTGGTCGGCGCGCTGCTCCTGGTGGGCGACGGCCGGCGAGGACGTGACTGGCCGGCGGAAGTGCTGGCCAGCGGCGTTCGTGACAGCGCGGTGGCTCCCGCGCACGGCCTCACGCTGACGGCGGTGGACTACCCACCGGACGCCGAACTGGCGGCCCGCGCCGAGCAGACGCGCAACGTCCGCACCACGTTCTGAGCCTCCCGAACGCTCTGAAGGCCACCATGAGGGCATCTGGTGCCCTCATGGTGGCCTTCAGAGGCATTGGCAGGAGCGGGAGGACCTCAGTCGCCGCGGCGGACGGGGCCCAGGAGCTGCTGCTCCTTGCCCGTCGTCACCAGGCGCAGCGGCCGCCACAGGTTGCGGCCCAGGGCCACCACCTGGTCGTCCTTCAGCATCGTCAGCTGGCGCATCATCTGCGGCGGCAGGTTCCAGATGCGGCCCGCCAGCTCGGCCTGGCCGGCCGGGAGGCGCTGCATCAGCACCAGGTCCGCCGCGTTGGCCGTCACGCCCGCCTGGGGGTGCAGGTACGGCAGCACGTACACCGTCGTCTGCCACGGCGACCGCGGCGGGAACAGGTCCTGCGGGGTCGGCCCGCCGTCGGTGACCACGAGCAGCGGCGCGTCCTCCGACGGCCTCGGCAGCTCGACCGGCGACAGCCGCCTGATCTGCACCAGCGGCGACGGACGGCCGTCGCGGCTGCCGGCCGCCCGGGACAGCACCTGCCACTCGGTCGGGCGCCCGGTCGCGACGACGACCCACGCGCCGACCGCCATCGCCCGCATCGCGACCTGGCGGGCCAGGTACAGCCCGCCCACCAGCACGATGCGGGTCGGCGTCGAGCGCAGCGCCGAGATCGTCAGCGGCTCGCCCTTCAGGCCCGAGCCGAGCACGATGCCGCCGCGGTCGCCGGAGGGGCTGACCGCGTCGAGCATCGCGGGGTCGACGGTGAACTCCGGCGCCACACCGGTGTTCTGCCCGGCGTCACGAACGCGGGAGCTCATGCTGTTCCTCCGATCGGCAGCGTCGCGGCGAAGGCGGAGACCTGCAGCCCGCGCAGCGGCGTCAAGTTCACGTCCAGCCGCTCGGACAGCCCCTGCAGCCGCTGGTCGGCGGCGTCGAGCTCACGCGGGTTGCGCGCGCTCAGCCGGACCACGCCGCGCAGCCCGATCTTGCCTTCGTCGGACGCCGGGGAAATCGACATCGCCAGCGTCGACGACAGTGCGCGGACGCTCGTCAGCGCGTTCAGGCTGCCCGCGATCTTGCCCTTCGGCCAGCCGGTGATCGCGTAGCTCGCGTGGCCGATGCCGGCCGCGGTCACGCCGGACCAGCGTTCCTGCAGCGTCACCTTGCTGGGTGAACCGGCGACCGCCGTCAGCTCCGCGGCCGAAATGCTCGCGCGCAGCAGCTCGTCCGGGTCGAGCGGCCGGGTCGGCACGCCCTGCGACTCCAGCGCGTTGCGCACCCGCGAAAGCGCGCCGATCAGCGCGCGGTGTGCGCCGACGACGCCGCCGCCGCGCTCCCGGATCGCCGCCGGGCAGCGCTTCGGGTCGAGCCGGATCGCGACCCACGTCGTCCGCCGCGCCGCCGCGGGCAGCGGCCCGAGCACCTCCATGTAGGAGCTCAACGCGGGCGAATCCGCCGGCAGTGCGGCGCTGCCCGGGTAGCAGTGCCAGATCATCTGGATCGAGTCGAGGACCACTCCGCGGTCTTCGAGGCACGGCGCGAGCGCCGACAGCGGCAGGCTCGGCGCGCCGCCAGCCTGGGTGATCAGCGCCGGCGTCGGCTCGACGAGCAGCACCGCCGTCCAGGTGCCGTCGTTCCAGGCGAGCCCGACCTGCTGGCGCTCGTGGTCGACGCCGTGCGCGACGACGAGGTCCGGCACGGCGATCCGGAGCAGGTTGACGCGGGCGTCGTCCGGGCCGGTCACGGTGGTCTCTTCGGCGGCCAGCTCCTCGACGGTGCTCGGCGGCAGCGGCTCCGCGACGCGGTCGTGGGAGCGGAAGGAGTAGCGCATCGTCAGCCCGACCCACTGGGTGAACCAGCGGCCGCGCCAGCGCAGCAGCGCGACGATCAGGGCGAAGCCGACGACGCCGATCGCGACGTACTTCATCGACATGTCGATGGCGAGCAGCACGAGCCCGACCGCGAGACCGACCTCGAGCACGACGAGGTTCGCCACGGGGAGCGGGCCGAGGTTCACGCCCGACGAGCGGCGCCGCGCGGGGGGCACCATCCGCACCGGGCTCGGCGGGGGAGTGGCGGGGGCGCTGTCGTCGGGTCCCTGGGGGCCACCGGGACCGCCGGGGCCACCCGGGCCGCCAGGTCCACCGGGACCGCCAGGTCCCCCGGGGCCTCCTGGCCCACCAGGACCGCCGGGACCGGGTCCACCCGGGCCACCGGGACGTCCACCGGGTCCACCCGGGCCGGGGCCGCCGGGACCGCGCGGGGGCATGCCGGGTCCGCCGGGGCCACCACCGGGCCCGCCGGGGCCCCCACCGGGCCCGCCGGGGCCCCCACCGGGCCCGCCGGGAACGCCACCGGGTCCTCCGGGTCCACCGGGGCCGCCCGGCACACCTCCCGGACCGCCGGGGCCACCGGGTCTCCCGGGCCGCGGCGGCGGGCCGGGCGGGCGGCCCGAAGGCGGGGGCCCGGGTGGGCCAGGCGGACGTGGAGGAGTGGTGACGGACATCCGCGCTTTCTCTTCCCCTCGTGCTTGCTGCGTACCCGGAAGCCGGGTCCCGGGGAATCCGACCCTAGCCGGAGTTGGTAGAAACCCCACACCAGACGGTCCCCGTACGGCTATCCTGCGGAACCGTACCGCGACGGGGAGAGCTGTAGGTCGAGAATGCCATCAACACCCACGACTAAGTCTCAGGTTCAGGCGTACAAGTTCGTCCTGCGCCGGATGCAGTCGGCGCTGGTCCGGCGCGACGCCGTGATGCTGCACGACCCGATGCGCACCCACACGAGGGCCACGATCGTGGGAGTGGTGCTCGGCGCCCTCGGCATGATCGTGTTCGTCGTCTGGGGCCTGCTCAGCCCGGCCCCGTCGGTCCCGGAAGCCGGCAACATCGTGATCGGCGAGCAGTCCGGCACGGTCTACGTGGTGATGGGCAACCCGAAGATGCTCGTCCCGACGTTCAACCTCGCTTCGGCGCGGCTTCTTCTGCTGGCCCAGCAGAAGAAGCCGAGCTCGGGTGACAACCCCGGCGCCGCGCCGGCGGCCGCCCCGGCGGCGGCGGCTCCCGCGGCTGTGAAGAATCCCACTGTCGTTTCCGACGATCAGCTGAAGGACATTCCGCGCGGAAAACTGACCGGAATTCCGGACGGACCGCAGCTGATCCCGACGGATTCCCAGCGGATCACCCCCAATTGGGCGGTGTGCGACCAGGTTCTGCTCGACCCGACGCAGCCGAACCCGGACATCGGCAAGACCGAGACGTCCGTCTTCGGCGGCGTCGCCCCGAGCGGTCTCGGCACCGAGCTCGGGGAAAAAGAAGCGCTCCTGGCGAAGGCGGACAACGACAAGACCTACCTGATCTACCGCCTGCCGAGCACGCAGAACCGGCCGAACGCCAACACCGTCCGCGCCGAGATCGACACCAGCGACTCGAACAACGCGGTCCCGACCGCCCTGCAGCTGCTGAACCAGAAGCCGCGGAAGATCACGCAGGGCCTGCTGAACGCGATCCCCGAGGTCCCGCGCCTGACTCCGCCGCAGATCCCGGCCGGCGCGCCCCCGGTCGACCTCGACGGGCTGCAGTCCGGCGACGTCTTCTCCACCCAGCCCACCGGTGAGCAGCCGCAGTACTGGGCCATCACCACGACCGGCATCCAGCAGGTGTCCCAGGCGGTCGCCGACGTCATGCGCGTCGCGAAGCACGGCAGCGCGAGCGAGCTGCGGACCCTCGGGCTCGACAAGCTGTCCGGCATCCGCGTGCTGCGGCTCGGCGACCCCGACTACATCCCGGTCGACGATTTCCCGCGTTCGGTCCCGACGATCCTCGACGCGACGAAGAACTCGGCGGTCGCCTGCCTCGGCTGGTCCGTCGTCGGCGACGGCGACAACCGCGACGGCCACACCTCGGTCTACATCGACACCCAGCTGCCGGGCCAGAACAGCCACGGCCCGAAGTTCGCGACGACCAAGGTCACCACGCCGGGCCCGAACCGCGTGCCGATCAACGGTTTCTACCTCCAGCCCGGCTTCGGCGCGGTGGTCCAGTCCGCGACCGGCAAGGCCAGCTTCGGCAAGGGCGCGATCCAGCTGATCTCCGACCGCGGCATCCGCTACAGCGTCCCGGACGCCGCGACCGCGGACGCGATCGGCCTGAACAACCGGCAGCCCGCGCCCGAAGCGATCATCGGGCTGCTGCCGACCGGGGCTTCGCTGAACACCCAGGACGTGCTCAAGCAGTTCGACTCGGTGCCGATCGACCCGAACGCCGGTTCGTTCCCGGCCCCGGCCGCGCAGGCGGGCGGCTGAGGCGGAACCATCGGGCGGCCGCGAACGTCACACGCCCGATGGATCTTCTGGTGAGCGGAGAGGTGCCATGGCCGGCTTGAGGATGGACGGCGTGGTCGTCGCCGACTACGCCCGGACGGCCGAGGAGGCCGCTGACGCCCTGAACGCGGCGGCGGCCGATGTTGGGGGCGAAGGCGTTTCCGGCGAGTCCTACGGCCCGCTGGGGGCCCAGATCGGGCTCGGTGAGTCGTACGGCCGCGCGGCCGGCGCGCTGCGGCGCCAGCTGACCGATGGGGCCGAGGCGCTGAAGTCGGCCGCGGAGGCGCTGCGGCACGTCACGGTCCGCCACAGCGGGCAGGACGCGGAGGCCGCGGAGCTGATCAAGCGCGCTGGTGAGATCGGATGATGTTCGCCGAACCGGAAGGCTCCACGGAGTCCATCCCGCACCCGCTGGCCAAGCCGGCCGTCCCGGCGCCCGCCGCGCCCGTGGTGGCCTTCTCCCCGGAAGCGGAAGGCGACGAGATCGCCGCCACGGCCGAGCCGTACCTGGCGTACCTCACCGACGTGTCGCACCAGCTCGGGCTGATCGATCCCGTCGAGACGTACTTCCGCCCGCTGATCGGCCGCTGGGGCGACCTCGCCGCCGAAGCCGGGCGGCTGCGCCAGGCCGCCGGGGCCGCGGCCGAGGTGTCCACCCGGCTCGACGAGGGCCTCGGCCGGCTCGACGGCGGCTGGGAGGGCCGGGACGCCGACGCGTTCGTCGCGTACATGCGCGAGATCGGCGCCGCGGGCGGCGACGTCCAGGAGGCGCTGACCGTCCTCGCCGGCGCGCTCGACGAGCTGGTGACGACGCTCCGCCACGTCGTCGTGGACCTCGTCGAGGTGCTGGTCGACTCCGCGGACCTGATTTCCGAGACGATGACCCTGCCGAGCGGGGGCGCCAAGCGAGCGCGGGTCCAGCTGCGGGAGACGCAGGAGTCGGCGAAGGCGCTGTACGAGACCGCGCGGGACGTCCTCGAGGCGTTCGACCGGCTTTGCGACGGCGTCGACGATCCCGACGCGGCCGCCCGGAGCATCGAGATCGCGCACCGGTACCCGGAGGAGCGGTTCCGGCTGCGGGACGACGTCGTGAGCAGTGCCTCCGCCGCCGGGGAACCGACGGCTGCGGCTGCGGCTTCGACGGACGCCGGTTCCGACGACGTCATGACGCCGTCGTCGGCGAGCGGAGACCCGGCGGAGCCGAAGCACACCGCGGCGGGCACGCCGGAGGCCGCCCAACCCGCCGACGCGGCCCCGCAGCAGGTACCGCAGGCGCAGGACGACCACAGCACGTCGGGCGGAGTCCCGATGATGCCGATGATGGGCTTCGGAGCGTTCGGCGGAGGCGGCGGCCAAGGCCGGCGCCAGTCGAAGACCCGCCCGACGACGACGCCGTCGGAGCTGCTGGGCGAGCCGGGCATGGTGGCGCCGCCGGTCATCGGCGAGGACGAGAATCCGGCGCAGCAGAAGAAGAACCCGCCGGCGCCGCCGCAGAAGTGACGCGGGCCCGGCTCGCGGACCGGGTTCGGCCGGCTGCGTGCGGTGCCGGGTTCGACCGGGCAGTTTGCGGCGGCCGAGAGCGGCGCCCGTCGAAGAGCCCGGTGAGGCCGGCGAAGAGTGACCCGTTCCCCCGCTCATCGGCCGGGGAACGGCAGCAGTGTGCGGTGCCGGTTTCAGCTGGGTGATCTCGGCGGCCGAGAGCGGCGCGAGTCGAAGAACTCCGCCGCCGCGGAAGTGACCTGTTTCCCCCGGCCCGCGGGCCGGGGGAAACGTCAGCGGCGGGAAGCGGTCTCCGCGGGCCGGTTGCGGCGGATCGTGCGCATCACGAACAGCGTGATCAGCAGCGCCACGACACCGCCGCCGGTGCCGGCCAGCGCCACGATCATCGGGGTCGAGTTGCGGTCGTTCGCGGGCGGCAGCTGGGCCAGCTGCGGGGGCGGGATCGGCGCCTGGTTCCCGACCTCGGACGGCAGGCTCTGCGTCAGCGCCGCCACCGGGTCGATGACCCCGTAGCCGACGAAGTTGTCGCGACCGCCCGGAGCGGCGGGGTGCTGGGCCGTCTCCTTGATCCGGTTGATGATGCCCTTGCCGTCGAGGTTCGGGTACTTGGCCTTGACCAGCGCCGCCAGGCCCGCGACGTACGGCGCGGCGAAGCTCGTTCCCTGGATTTCGCTGGCCTTGTCGCCGCTTTCGAACGTGAGGTTCGCCAGGCCGTTGGAGCCTTCGGCGGGGTCGAGCGAGACGATCTTCGTGCCCGGCGCGGCGACGCCGACCCACGGGCCGTGGACGCTGAACGGGGCCACGCCGCCGGATTCGTCGATCGCCCCGACCGACAGCACGTCGTCGGCGAACCACGGCGGCGTCACGATCGTCTGGGGCTTCTTCGCGTCCGGCTGGTCGTTCTGCGGGCAGGTGTCCGTCGCGTTGCCCGCGGCGGCGATGATCACGATGCCGGCCTGCGCCGCGTAGCGCACCGCCGCCTGGACCTGCTGCTCGCCTTCGGTGATCGACCCCGTCGCCGTGCGGCAGTTGTCGACCGACATGTTGATGATGTCGGCGTCCTTGCGGTCGGCGATGCCGCGGATGATCTCGGCCAGCGTCTTCAGCGTCCCCGCGGTGCCGGCCTTCTCCAGCTGACGTCCGCCGTTCGACTGCCCGGGAGACGTCCGGTCGCCGTCACCGGACCCGCTGCCGCCACCGCCCTCGCCGCTCGGCGGCAGCGAAGACTCCGATCCCGTCGGCGGGTTGGTGCTCGACGACGGGGTGCCACTGCTGCTCGGTGGCGGCGGGGTCGACGTCGAGGTGTCGGGCTCGTAGTTCTCGCTCAGCTGGCGGTAGGACACGATCGTCGCGTCCGGGGCGACGCCGACGAACCCGACCTCCGGGTTGTCCGGCTTGGCCGCGATGATGCCGGCGACCTCGGTGCCGTGGCCGTCGCAGTCCTCGAGTCCCGGCTGCGCGTTCTTCGGCGTCAGGACGTACTCCCCGCCGGACTGGAGGTTCTGCAGCCAGGGGTGCTTCGTCACGCCCGTGTCGACGACGGCGACCTTGACGCCCCGGCCGACGCCGCCGTTCGTGGCGGCCCGGACGATCTCCTGCGCCTTCGCGATCTGCAGGTAGTCCTGACCCCAGGGCCGGTACTTGAGCACGATGTTCTGGCCGAGGGTGCTGCGCTGGACGCAGCCCTTCGACTGCTTGTACTTCTTGTCCGGCTGGCGCGAATCCGGGAGCAGCTTGCTCATGTCCACCGGGGGCGGCGTCGCGAAGTAGCCGTCGGCGGGCGCCTGCTGCGCCCACACCGGCACCGCGACGGCCACCGAGGACAGGAAGCCGATCGTGCCGGTCAGCAACGCGGTCGTGGTCCGCCGGGTGGCGCCGAAACGCCGTCCTACTGCCATCCGAGATTCACCCGATCCGGTCACTTGAAGTTCAGGTGCCGCAGGGTCGTGTACAGGTCCATCACACCCAGGGCGAGCGGGAGCACCGACGCGATGCAGAGCGCCTCGATGATCTCCACCGTGCGCCGCAGCGGCGGCGAGAAGCGCTGGTTCGGGAAGATCACGCCGACCACGAGCGCGCCCGCGGCCAGCAGGATCAGGATGCCGAAGACGTAGAGCAGGCGGTTCTGCGCGCTCGCCGCGAACAGCCAGCCGACCGCGATCCCGGTCGCCGAGACGAGCCCCGTGGTGAGCAGGGCGACCGCCTGGCTGCCGTTCGCGTAGGCGCGGGCGCGCAGGAGCAGCACGAGCGTCGCGACGACACCCAGGATGATGCCGAACGCGCCGGGCGCGCTCGCGGCGATGATCGCCGACACCGCGACCGTGACGCCGCAGCCGACCATCAGGCCGGTCATGTAGTTGTGCGCGATCGCCGTGCGGCGCTCGATCGCCCGGTAGTCCGGGAAGCCCGAGTCTTCCTTGAGCTCCTCCGCGCTGCCCGGGACGTGCGGCAGCGGCAGCTTCGCGAGCCAGATCGTGGCGCGCGGCAGGATCGAGATGCAGGCGAGGGCGACGGCGACCGTGCCGGCCGCGATGCCGGCCGCCGGGTGCGCGACGAGCGTGCCGAACAGGAAGGCCAGGCCGCCGAACGTGCCCGCGGTGGCCGCGGCGATGAAGGTCGTGATGCCCGCGCCGATGACCATGATGCAGACCGACGCGACGATGATCACGAGGACCGCGCCGAGCAGCAGGTTCGCCCGGATCGACAGCCCGGGCACGATGTAGAAGCCGCTGACGAACGCCAGGGGCAGGCCGCCGGCCGCGGCGATCAGCACCCCGGTCGCTTCCGCGCTGTAGGCCTTGGCGAGCGTCGCGCCGACCGCGACGCACGCGATCGCGCCGATGCCGCCGGCGATGGCGGCGCCGAGCGCGTTGCCGCCGTAGAGCGAGCCGCTCATGAACAGCGCGAACGCGGCGGCGACCAGCGCCAGCCCGCCCGCGACGTGCCCGAAGCGGTTCGCCGTCTCCTTGGTCCAGGGGCGGAAGCTGTCGGGGGAGGACTCCGCGATGGCGTCGACGACGTCGTCGTACAGCGGCGGCGGCGGGTTCTCGTTGCGCTTGCGCAGCTGGAGCAGCTCGCCGTCGACCACGCCGAGCGAGGCCAGGGTCCGGCTCGGATCGAGCGGGGCGTCCCCGAGCTTGGCGAGCGCCCAGCCGCCGTGGCGGGCCCCGCCGTCGGGCGACGACTCCTTGGCCATGTCCAGCAGCATCGGCAGCAGATCGGCCACCGCGACATCGGCGGGCAGCGCCACGTCGATCCGCGTCGAGGGTGCGACGACCGTCACCCTGCTGAAAACTGTCGTGCCCGTAGCCACTGCACTGCCCCCGCTCGGTCGAGACTGCTCCCGGGGGAACTTATACCGAACCCCGGTGCCGACATCATCGAACGTCCGAAATTCACCGTCATCCGCAGGTCAGCTCCCGGAACGCGGCATTACTGTCGGTGGCAGGCCGTACACTCGCCGAGCGAGGATGGGGCAGCGTTCACGGGGGTTCCGGCATCCGGCGGAATTCCCCCGCGGCGTTCGATAGGTTGTTCGCGCACCAAGCGGTGGCCGCCATCGTCGAGTTTGAATGAGGGGTCCTTCGATGAGCACGCTGCAGTTCAAGAAGTCGCCGCGGCTGGCGGCACCGCGCCCGCCGGGCGGTGAGGTGCACCTCGAGCCGCCGCCCGAGGTGCCCCGGGTCATCCCCGGCAACATCGTCATGAAGGCGCTTCCGGTCGTCATGATCGTCGCGTCGCTCGGGATGATGGTCTTCATGTTCCAGGCCAGCAACCGGAACCCGATGATGATGGCCATGGGCGGCATGATGGTCGTCGGCACGCTCGGGATGATGGCCGGCGGTGGCGGCAAGGGCGGCGGCGCCAAGCGCGCCGAGATGGACGAAGATCGCAAGGACTACCTCCGCTACCTGGGCCAGATGCGCGACCGGGCCCGCGAGGCGATGGTCGACCAGCGTGCCGCGCTCGAGTGGGTGCACCCCGACCCGCAGTCGCTGTGGTCGCTGGCCGCCAGCCGCCGGATGTGGGAACGCCGCCAGAACGACCAGGACTTCCTGCACCTGCGCGTCGGGCGCAGCTCGCACCGTCTCGCGACGCGGCTGGTCCCGCCGCAGACCGGCCCGGTCGACGAGCTGGAGCCGATCGCCACCCTCGCGCTGCGCCGGTTCGTGCGCGCGCACTCGATCGTGCCGGACCTGCCCACGCAGATCACCCTGCGCGGGTTCGCCGCGGTGAGCATGCAGGGCGACCGCGCGCTGACCCGCGGCCTGACCCGCGCGATGCTCGCGCAGATGGTGACCTTCCACAGTCCCGACGACGTGCTGGTCGCGGTCGCGACCGCGGGCCGGGCGAAGGAGGAGTGGGAGTGGGCGAAGTGGCTTCCCCACGCCCAGCACCCGACCCTGGCCGACGGTATCGGCCAGCTGCGCATGATGGCCGGTTCGCTGGCCCAGATCGAAAACTGGCTCGACGAAGAGCTGCGTGACCGGCAGCGGTTCTCCCGCAACGCCACCCCGGCGCCGGACCAGCCGCACGTCGTGATCATCATCGACGACGCCGAAGTCACCCGCGAAGAGCAGATCATCCTCGAAGAAGGCCTGGTCGGGGTCACGCTGGTCGACCTGTCGGATTCGATCGGCAACCTCGCCGCCCGCCGTGGCCTGCGGCTGGTCGTGGAAGCCGACCGCCTCGGCGCGCGCAGCGCCGGCGGCGTCGAGTGGTTCGGCCGCCCCGACACCCTCAGCCTGGTCGAGACCGAGTCGCTGGCCCGCCTGATCTCGCCGTACCGCGTCGGCGGCGCGGCCGGGCAGGACGTCAGCGACGAAGAGCCGCTGCTGTCCAACCCGTCATTGCTGGAGCTGCTCGGTATCCCGGGCGATCCGATGACGTTCGATGTGCAGCAGGCATGGCGCCCGCGTCCGATCCGGGACCGTTACCGGGTGCCGTTCGGTGTGGGCGAATACGGCCAGCCCGTCGAACTGGACATCAAGGAAGCCGCCGCCGAAGGGATGGGCCCGCACGGGTTGTGCATCGGCGCGACCGGTTCCGGCAAATCCGAGTTTCTCCGCACTCTGGTGCTGGGCATGCTTGCCACCCACTCCTCGTCCACGTTGAATTTCGTGTTGGTGGACTTCAAGGGTGGTGCGACGTTCCTGGGGCTGGACAAGGCCCCGCACGTGTCGGCGGTGATCACCAACCTCGCCGATGAGGTCACGCTGGTCGACCGGATGAAGGACGCGCTGGCGGGGGAGATGAACCGCCGGCAGGAAGCGCTCAAAAACGGCGGCAACTTCAAAAACGTCTGGGAGTACGAGAAGGCCCGGGAGAACGGCGCCGACCTCGACCCGCTGCCGGCGTTGTTCATCGTGTGTGACGAGTTTTCGGAGTTGCTGGCAGCGAAGCCGGACTTCATCGATTTGTTCGTCGCGATCGGCCGGCTGGGCCGGTCGCTGCAGATGCACATGCTGCTGGCCTCCCAGCGCCTGGAGGAGGGCAAGCTACGCGGCCTGGACTCGCACCTGTCCTACCGCATCGGCCTCAAAACCTTCTCCGCGGCGGAGTCCCGCGCGGCGATCGGAGTGCCGGACGCGTTCGAGCTGCCCTCGGTCCCCGGTGGCGGGTATTTGAAGTACGACACCTCGACGTTGGTGCGGTTCAAGGCCTCCTACGTCTCCGGCCCCTACCGCCCCGCCGGGATCCAGGCCGCGGGCCCGGCCGCGACGGTGGTGCGGGCGGACAAACGCCCGCAGTTGTTCGTCCCGGACTTCGTGGAGTTGCCGAAGGAGCCGGAGCCGGAGCCGAGCGAGGCAGCGCCGGTGGTGGCGGCGCCGCAGCAGCCGGAGGAGGCGGTCGAACCGTCCGAGCTGGATGTGATCGTGTCGCGGTTGATCGGGCAGGGCCCGCCCGCGCACGAGGTGTGGCTGCCCCCGCTGAAAGACCCGAACTCCCTGGACACGTTGCTGCCGAACCTGAACCCGACCGACGACCGGGGCCTGTCCCCGGTCGGGTTTTTCGGCAACGGGCGGTTGCAGGTGCCCCTCGGGATCATCGACCGGCCGTATGAGCAGCGCCGTGACCCGCTGTGGGCGGATTTTTCCGGTGCGGCCGGGCACGGGGTGATCGTGGGTGGTCCGCAGTCGGGGAAGTCGACGATGCTGCGGACGCTGATCATGTCGATGGCGTTGACCCACACCCCCGAGGAGGCGCAGTTCTACTGCCTGGACCTCGGTGGCGGCACCCTGGCCGGCCTCGCCGACCTGCCCCATGTGGGTGGGGTGGCGGTGGCGCGGCGGGAGCCGGACAAGGCCCGGCGGATCGTGGCCGAGTTGACCACCCTGCTCACGGAGCGGGAGGGCCGGTTCGGGGCGATGGGGATCGACTCGATGACCGAGTTCCGCAACCGCAAACGCCGCGGTGAGATCCGGGCGGATCAGGACCCGTTCGGGGATGCGTTCCTGATCGTGGACAACTGGCGGGCGTTGCGGGATGACTTCGAGGAGCTGGAAGGCACGATCACCCGGCTGGCGACCCAGGGTCTGTCCTACGGGGTGCACGTGGTGATCGCGGCGAACCGGTGGGCGGACATCCGCCCGGCGATCAAGGACATGATCGGCACGAGGTTCGAGCTGCGCCTGGGTGACCCGACCGAGTCCGACATCGACCGCCGGGTGGCGGTGAACATCCCGTCCGGCCGCCCCGGGCGCGGCCTGACCCGCGAAAAACTGCACATGCTCGGCGGCCTGCCGCGGATCGACGGCTCCAGTGACCCGGAGACGATCGCGGCCGGGGTGGCGGATGCGGTGGGCAAGATCAAGGGTGCGTGGCGGGGCCGGGCCGCGCCGCAGGTCCGCCTGCTGCCGGACATGATCACCTACGAGGACGTCCTGCAGCTCGACCAGCAGCGCGACTCCAAGCTGATCCCGATCGGGGTCAACGAGGAGGATCTGCAGCCGATTTATCTGGACTTCAACGCCGAGCCGCACTTCTACGCCTTCGCTGACGGTGAGTCGGGGAAGACGAACCTGCTGCGGCAGATCGCGCGGGGGATTTCGGAGCGATTCACCGCGAAGGAAGCGTTGATCCTGCTGGTGGACTACCGGCGCACGATGCTCGGCTTCGTGCAAGGCGACTCGTTGCTGGGGTATGCGGTGTCGGCGGCGCAGTTGGAGAGCATGGTCGGTGATGTGTTCAATTCGATGACGCGGCGGTTGCCGGGTCCGGATGTGACGCAGGAGCAGTTGAAGACGCGGTCGTGGTGGAAGGGCCCGGAGTTGTTCATCCTGGTCGATGACTACGACTTGGTCGCCACCTCGTCGAACAACCCGTTGCGGAAGATCTCGGACTTCCTGCCGCAGGCCAAGGATGTGGGTTTGCATCTGGTGGTGGTGCGGCGCACGGGTGGTGCGTCGAAGGCGATGTATGACCCGATCATCGGGAAGTTGAAGGAGATCGCGGCGCCGGGCATGGTGATGAACGGGTCGCGGGATGAGGGTGCGCTGGTCGGGAACATCAAGGCCAGCGCGATGCCGCCGGGCCGAGGGAATCTGCTGACTCGTAAGAACGGTAAGCAGCTGATCCAGGTGTCGTGGATCCAGCCGGACTGAGCACGGCGACGGGGCGCATCGCGGTGGAGGGTAGGTTCCTCCCCGAGGGTGCGCCCCGTCGGCCGGGCGTGGGGGAACGCGACAAGTACTGCGGGAGCTGCTGGTGACGGTCCGGGTTGCGGTGGACTTCGGGACGTCGAGCACCTGTGTCGTCGCCTCGGTGAACGGGCGCGATCCGCAGGTCGTGGTGATCGACGGCCAGCCGCTGATGTCCTCGGCGGTGTTCGCGGCCGCGGACGGCACGCTGTTCGTCGGCCAGGAGGCCGAGCGGCAGGCGGCCGTCGACCCGTCGCGGTACGAGCCGAACCCGAAGCGCCGGATCGACGAAGGCGAGCTGCTGCTCGGCGACAGCGTCCTGCGCGTCACCGACGTCGTGCACGCGGTGCTGGGCCGCGCGGTCGCCGAGGCGCGCCGCCTCGCCGGCGAGGCCGAGATCGACCTGCTGGTCCTGACCCACCCCGCGGACTGGGGCGCCATCCGCACCCGGCTGCTGCGGCAGGCGGCCGGCGGGCTGGCGCGCGAGGTCGCGCTGGTGCCCGAGCCGGTCGCGGCGGCGGTCTACCACGCGGCGACGTTCGCGCCGCAGGACGTGACGAACGACCGCACCGTCGAGTTCAGCGGCCGTCCCGGCGACGCGCTGGCGGTGCTGGACCTCGGCGGCGGCACGGTCGACGTCAGCGTGGTGCGGCGGCTGCCGCCGGACACCGCGCGCGACCGGGCCGGCCGTCCGCAGCGCGGCGGCTTCCAGGTGCTGGCCACCCGGGGCGATCCCGCCTTCGGCGGCGCGGACATCGACCAGGCGCTGCTGGAGCACGTCGGCGCGCTCGTGGCCGGCGCGGACCAGGACGCGTGGCGCCAGCTCGTCGAAGGCCGCGAGATGGTCGACCGGCGCCGCCGCCGCGTGTTGCGTCAAGACGTGCGGGGAGCCAAGGAAACGCTGTCGCGGCACGCCTACACCGACGTGCCGATGCCGCCGCCGTTCGCGGACGCGCACGTGACGCGTGAGGACTTGGAGCGGCTCATCACGGCGCCGCTGGGACGCGCGGTCGAGCTGACGGTCGCGGCCATCGGCGACGCCGGCCTGCGGCCGAAGCAGCTCACGGCGATCTTCCTGGTCGGCGGGTCGAGCCGGATCCCGATGATCTCGCGGCTGGTGCACGAACGCACCGGCGTCGTGCCGACGAGCCTCGACCAGCCCGAGACCGTGGTCGCGCGCGGCGCGCTGCGGGCGGTGCTGGTGGACCCGGACCGCACGGGCGCGCTGCCCGGCGAGGCGATGGCGCGGATGGGCGCGGTGCCCGGCGGCGCCCTCAACCCAGCGGCGCAGCGCACCGAGGTCGTCCGGCCCGGTGACGTCGCCCCGCGCCCCGGTGACGCGGGCCAGCGCCCGGCACCGCCGCGCACCCCGGCGCCCGTGCCGGGCACGCCCGCCAACGGGTTCCCGAACCGCGCGGCCCCGCCGCCGTCACCACCCCACGGACAGCCGGTGGCCCGGCCGCCGTGGACCCCGCCCGCCGGCCAGAACGCGCCGGGCGGCCCGGGCGGCCCGGGTGGCCAAGGCGGCCCGGGAGGCCCGCCCGGCAACCGTCCCGGCGCGCCGCCGGAGAAGAAGCCCGGCCGCGGGAAGCTCTGGGGGATCGTCGCCGGCGCCGTGGTCGTCGTGGCCGCGCTCGTCGTCACCGGGATCTTCGTGTTCGGCGACCCCGCCGGCCAGGCCGAGACCGGCCGGACGCTCTCGCAGTACGACTTCAAGTTCGTCTCGCCCGAGGACTGGGTGCAGACCGACGACCGGGTCGCCCAGCGCCAGGTCGTCATCCACCCGCAGGAGTCCCGGGAGGGCAACGACCTCCTCGTCGCCCAGGAATTCGTGATGGACTACGACGCGACCGCGGACCCGCAGAAGCTGGTGGACGAGCTCAAGGGGGAAGCGGACCGCGATCCCGACCACTACGGCGGGTTCAACCCGGCCCTGTCGTACGCGGGCAAGACCGTGATCGGCTACCACGAGATCAAGAAGGACCGGCCCGACCTCCAGGTCGACTGGTACGTCGTGGCCAAGGGCCGGATCCGGGTCCACGTCGGCTGCCAGTACGCCACCGCGCAGCTGCGCGACCGGGTCTCCGCCGCTTGCACGCAGGCCGTGCGCACGGTCGAGATCCTCAACTGAGAGACGAGGGCACGCCGTGCCGTCCGAAGAGTTCGAAAGCGCCGCGTCGGCCTTCCGGCGGGCCGGCGAAGACGCGGTGACGCACGCCCGGCGCGTGACCGGGAACGCGAAGGCGCGCAGCCGGCGCCACCACAGCGAGAACGTCGAACTGCTGAAGCGCAGCGGCCGCGGCACGAAGTCCGGCGACCCGACTCCCGGCACGCTGCGCGCCGCCGCCGAACGGTTCCGCCGCGCCCGCGGGCTGGCGGTCCCGGCGGTCCCGGATCCCGCCGATTCGGTTCCTTCGCGTTCGCAATCCTCCGCTCGTGCCCCTCGAACGGGTGATGAGGACGAAGACTTTTCCCAGATGCGAATCATGGGCCGCGATCGGTGAAGACGCCCGGCGATCGCTGTGCGTGTGCTAACCACGCTGGTGGAGAACACTTTTCCGGGTGACGCTTCGCTGGTTCGTGGCAGTTGCGGAATACGCGCGGCGATCGGTTCCCGGCGCGAGCGTTCCCGCAAGCAACTACTTGCGGGCAAAGCACGACACGGGGGAACCGGGCATGGCAATGTCTGCGTCGTAGGGCCGTACAAACGAACGAGCTTGGTACGGACAACCACTCTTCAGAAGGGGGTTCCAGCATGGCTGGATTCACCGGGACAGTTCAGCAGTTCACCGAGGCCGAGGGTCGTGTGACCGAGGTTCGCGCGGGCATGGACGCCAACCTGTCCACGCTGCGCGACCGCATCGAGGCCACCCGCGCCGGCTGGAAGGGCGAGGCCCAGAAGGCGTTCGACCACGTGATGATGCGCTTCGACGACGACGCTCGTCAGATGAACCAGGCCCTCCAGAAGATCGCGGAACTGCTCCGCGAGGCGGGCTCGAAGTACGAGCGCTCCGAGCAGCAGCAGCAGGAGATCCTGGGTGCCGTCAACCGCGGCTTCGACGCGCTCGGCTGAGCGTCGCACCGGAACTTTCCCTTTCATCCACCTGAACTTTCTCAGCACAGAAGGAGCGCACTATGCCCAGTGACGCCGGCATTGTCGTCAATTACGCCACCATCCGCGCCGCCGCGGACGACTGCCAGCAGACGGGTGGCGAGCTGCAGCAGGCGTTCGACCGCCTCAAGGACGACCTCAAGCCGCTGATCACCACCTGGTCCGGTTCCGCGAAGGAGCAGTACGACCAGGCCCAGCGCACCTGGGACCAGAAGTTCGAGGACCTGAAGCAGGTTCTGGCGCAGATCGCCGCCGCCCTGCCGCAGATCGCCGACGGTTACCAGCAGACCGACAGCGCCGTCGAAGGCCTGTTCTGAGCCGGTAGTCCCGGAAACCACGGCGGGCCCGCACTCCGGTGCGGGGCCCGCCGTTTTCGGTTTCTCCTACAGTCAAACGAAAACCTCAGTGCGGTGCGCCGACCTCGTACTCGGGCCGGTCGTTGAGGACCCGCACGGTCACCTTCTTGTCCTGCCCGCCGATCTTCACCGTGCAGTCGAACGTCGTGCCGTTTTCGGCGGCTTCGTTCGCCGGGCACTGCGCGTCCTTCACGTCCGGCTCGCCGTAGTTCTCGTTGAGGACCTTGACCACACCGTCCTCAAGGGACTGTTGCTCGAGCACGTTCCCGCGGAACGCGCCCAGCAGCCACGCGGCCCCGCCACCGACGACGAGCACCAGCACGACGGCTCCGGCGATCAGCAGCGGCTTCTTCGACTTCGGCTTCTTCGGCGGCTCCGCGGCGAACGCACCGAGACCGCCGTACTGCGTGGGCTGGAACCCGCCGCCGTACGGCTGTTGCCCGGACGACTGTCCGGAAGGCTGGGGTGCCGGCCACCCGCCACCGGGCGTGCCCGGCTGCGACGGCGTCGGCTGGGACGGCGGCTGCCACGGCCCACCGGCGGGCTGACCCGGCTGCCACGGCCCCGAAAACGACCCGCTCGTGCCGGGCTGCTGCTGCGCCGGGTTCCACTGGCCGGTGTAGGAACCCGAAGCCGCGCCCGGGTCCGCGTTCTGCTGCCACTGCCCGGCGTGCGGGCCGGTCGCCTGCTGTTCGGGTTGCCAGGCGCCCGGCTGCCGAGGCGGGTTCGCCGGCGGCTGCCACCACTGCGGCTGCTGCGGGCCGGGGGGCTGGGGCGGCTGGGGCGGCTGGGTCATCGGAGGTCACCTCGCGTCGTGGCCACGGTTCAGCTGCCCTGCGCTTCGCCGAGCCGGCGGTAGAAGTCGTCCATGGCGGCCCGGTCGGGCAGCACCGTGATCTGCGCCGCGTCCGGCAGCTTCGGCATGTCCTGCAGGCTGGCCTTGCCGGTGAACCGGAAGTCGTACTTGAGCTCCAGCTGGTGGCCGTCGCCGGAGAACTTGGCGTCCATCACGAACGAGACCAGGCTGCCGTCCGGGTTCAGCGTGATCGTGGTCGGCACCATGGCCTTCTTCAGCTCCGACCCGACCTGGCTCACGATGCTCTGCGGCAGGATCTCGACCTTGTTCTTGACGAAGATCTCGAACGGCACGTTGACCGTCAGCGCGGTCTTCCCGTCGCCGAGGCTCTTGGCGCCGCGGACCGCGCGCTTGTCGGCCTTGTAGGCGTCCACGGTCGAGTCCGCCATCCGGCACGGGGTCAGCACCCCGCCCCAGGCGCACGGCAGGATCAGGCCGGCCTCGGGCTTCGGCATCGACACCCACGCCGTCGGCGAGACGCCCTTCTGGACGTACATCGGGCCGAGGTAGGTGTACTCGACCGCGCCGTCGGCCGGCGTGTACGTGTCGATGATCTCGTCGGGGTTCTTCTGCGACCGGTGCCGCACCGCGCGGCTCTCCGGGCTGCCGGTGCGGGCCGACGTCACGGTGCTGTGGATCCACTTGTCGTCGAACTTGAAGTAGGCGTCCAGCGAGTTGGTGACGTCGCGCGTGTCGGTGATGGCGTCCCCGAGCTTGCCGATGACCTGCTCGAACTTGCCGCCGACGTAGTCCGCCGCGTCGTCGCCCTTCGGCAGGGCGGTACCGGCCTTGGCCGTGCCGCAGGCGCTGACCAGGGCCAGGACGGCAGCCAGGACGAAGATCGCCGTCGGTCGTTTCCTCATCGCCGTCCCCTGCTCGACTGGGCCCGTGTTCCCGCGCCCCGGATCGTCTCATCCTCGCGTGTCGGGGCGGCGCGTGCAGGCACTTCGGCGGGAAAACCGGGTAGAGTCGCGCCGGGCCGGAACTGTTCCGGCCCCTGGACCCACCCCCGATGCGTGGCCGCGGTGGACGTGGGGGTATCTTCATATGTCGTTGTGCGTTGCGGCGCATCAGCGCGCTAGGCCCGCACAGAACCCACACGCAATGTTGACGACGAGGTAGACCCTTGCCCACGTACAGCCCCAAGCCCGGCGACGTCACTCGTGCCTGGCACGTGATCGACGCCGAGGATGTCGTGCTCGGCCGGCTCGCGACCGAGGTCGCCACGCTGCTGCGCGGCAAGCACAAGCCGACCTACGCCCCGCACGTGGACACCGGTGACTTCGTCATCATCGTCAACGCCGAGAAGGTCGCGCTCACCGGAAACAAGCGCGAACAGAAGTTCGCGTACCGGCACAGCGGTTACCCGGGCGGTCTGCGGAAGCGCTCGTTCGGCGAGCTGCTCGACACCAAGCCCGAGCACCTGCTCGAGAAGGTCGTCAAGGGCATGCTGCCGAAGAACAAGCTCGGCCGTGCCCAGGCGAAGAAGCTGAAGGTCTACGCCGGCCCGCAGCACCCGCACACCGCGCAGCAGCCGCAGGTGCGCGAGATCACCAAGATCGCGCAGGTCGCGCAGTGAGTGAGGAACAGTCTGTGACCAGCACCGAGCCCGAGACCGCCGAGGTCACGACCGAGGCGACCGAGACCGGCGCCGTCGAGACCAGCGAGACCCCCGAGACCCCCGCCGCCACCAGCGAGACGCCGGTCGCGACGAGCGAGACCCCGGTGGCGACCAGCGAGTCCGCCGCCGCCCCGCGTCCGTCGCGTGCCGCCGGCGGCAACGCGCAGACGGTCGGCCGCCGCAAGGAAGCCGTCGTCCGCGTGCGTGTCGTTCCCGGCACCGGGCAGTTCAAGCTCAACGGCCGCACCCTCGAGGAGTACTTCCCGAACAAGGTGCACCAGCAGCTCATCAAGGACCCGCTGGTCCTGGTCGAGAAGCCGGACTCGTTCGACATCTTCGCCAACCTGCACGGTGGCGGCGTTTCGGGCCAGGCGGGCGCGCTGCGTCTCGCGATCGCCCGTGCGCTCATCGAGGTCGACGCCGATGACCGCCCGGCCCTCAAGAAGGCCGGCTTCCTGACCCGTGACGCGCGCGCCACGGAGCGGAAGAAGTACGGCCTCAAGAAGGCCCGCAAGGCCCCGCAGTACAGCAAGCGCTGATCGCGCCTCTGGCGCAACCCACCGGAGCGCCCATCCGTCCATCGGATGGGCGCTCCGGCGTTTTTCCCGGGGTTACCAGTCCGGCCGAAAGCACATCCAGGGGTAGCGCGGCCCGGGAGGGTCGCTACGTTGTCGTGGTCGGTTGCGCTGCCGCAGCCGCACTGAGGAGGTCGATCGATGGCACGCCTGTTCGGTACCGACGGGGTCCGTGGCCTGGCGAACGCCGAGCTGACGCCCGAGCTGGCGCTGGCGCTGGCGGCCAGCGCCGCCCGCGTGCTCGCCGCGCACGACCGCTCGCACCGGCCGGTCGCGGTCGTCGGCCGCGATCCGCGCGCCAGCGGCGAGATGCTCGAGGCCGCCGTCGTGGCGGGCCTCACCTCCGCGGGGGCCGACGTGCTCCGCGTCGGCGTGCTGCCGACGCCGGCCGTCGCCTACCTGGTCGGCTCGCTCGAAGCCGACCTCGGCGTGATGATCTCCGCGTCGCACAACCCGATGCCCGACAACGGCATCAAGCTCTTCGCCGCGGGCGGGCACAAGCTCCCCGACGGCATCGAGGACGAGATCGAAGCCGGCCTCGCCGCCGGCAAGGTCCGCCCGACCGGCGCCGGCGTGGGCCGCGTCCACGACGTCGACGACGCCCTCGACCGCTACGCCACCCACCTGCTCGGCGCCACGCCGCACTCGCTCGCCGGGCTGAAGGTCGTCGTCGACTGCGCGAACGGCGCGTCGTCGGCCGCCGCGCCCGAGGTCTACCGCCGCGCCGGCGCCGAGGTCGTCGCGCTGTACGCGGAGCCGGACGGCGTCAACATCAACGAGCACTGCGGCTCGAACCACCCCGACAAGCTGCGCGAGGCGGTCGTCAAGCACGGCGCCGACCTCGGCATCGCCCACGACGGCGACGCCGACCGCTGCGTGGCCGTCGACTCCGCCGGCGAGCTGGTGGACGGCGACCAGATCATGGCGGTGCTCGCGCTCGCGTTCGCCGAGTCCGGCGAGCTGGTCAAGGACACGCTGGTCGCGACCGTGATGAGCAACCTCGGCCTGCACCTGGCGATGAAGGCCCACGGCATCGCGGTCGTCACGACGGCGGTCGGCGACCGGTACGTCCTCGAGGAGCTGCGCGCGAGCGGCTTCGCCCTGGGCGGCGAGCAGTCCGGCCACGTCGTGCTGCCGGCGCACGCCACCACCGGCGACGGCCTGCTCACGGCGCTGCGCCTGATGAGCCGCATGGCCGAGACGGGCAAGTCCCTCGAAGACCTGGCGGCCGTGATGAACCGGCTGCCGCAGGTCCTGGTGAACGTCCCGGTCGCGGACAAGGCGGCGGTGGCCGTCTCGTCCGAGGTCCGCGACGCCGTCGTCGAGGTCGAGGCCGAGCTGGGCGAGGAGGGCCGGGTGCTGCTGCGCCCGTCCGGCACCGAGCAGCTGGTCCGCGTGATGGTGGAGGCCACGGCGCAGGCCACGGCGCAGGCCGCGGCCGACCGCCTGGCGGGCGTCGTCTCAGCGGTTTCCTGATTCGAGGGTGACCACGGCCTTCGCCAGGCCGTGGAACACCGGGTGGGTCTTCCACGTCACTTCGCCCACCCGGCAGCCGCCGTCGAGGAGCTTCGCCAACGCGCCGAGGGCGATTTCGCCCTCGGCCAGCGCGACCCCCGAACCCGGGCAGGCGTGCCGGCCCAGGCCGAACGGGAGCCCGTCGGCCAGCGACACCGCCACCGGGCCGTCCGCTCCGAAGCGCAGGACGTACCGGGCCGGGCAGATCGACGTCACCAGCTCGCGGACCCGCACCGGAGACGCCGAGGAAGCCAGCTCCAGCCCGGCGCAGGCCAGGAAGTTCAGCGAGTTCTCGTAGGCGGCGTGCGCCAGCACCACCGGGTTGAGCATCAGCTCGTCCTCCTCGAGCCGGCCGGCCGCGTGGGCCTCCCGCAGCGCCGTCAGGCCGCCCGGCCCGGCCGGTGCCCGGCTCAGCTGCACCGCGAGCCGGAACGCCGACGCCTGCCCCGCCCGGTCGGCGCCGCCGAAGACGTCGAGGTTCGCCGTCGTCTTCTCCAGGTGGTCCAGGAAGACGTCGTCGAGCGGCACCCCCAGCACCGCCGACGTCACCGCGCCCGCCACCGGCCGCGCGAAGTCGCGCACGAGGTCGAACGACGATCCCAGCTCGGCAACCACGGCTTCGATCGCCGCGAGCACCGAGCCGGGCAGCGGTTCCAGTCCGGCGATGATCTCCCGCAGCACCCCGCGCACCCGGGTGTGACCCGCGCCGTCGCGCAGCAGCACGCTCGGCGAGCCGCCACCGGGATCGGACGTCAGATCGGGGGACCGCAGGGCGTGCACGCACGCGTCGCGGCCGGAGACCAGGCCGATCCCGTGCCGCTCGAACTCGTCCATCGCCTGCCCACGGTAGGGCAGGATGAGCGCGTGCCGCCCGCAGACGTCCCGGAAGAGGTCCTGGCCACCCCGTTCACGGACCACCTGCTCCGCAACGCCGCCGAAGACCGCCCCGCGTTCACGTGCCGCACCTTCCCGGGTCCCGTCGACCACACCCTGAGCTGGCCCCAGGTGCTCGACCGCGTCCGCGGCGTCGCGCGCGAGCTGCGCCGCTTCACCCGGCCGGGTGACCGCGTGGCGATCGTCGCCCGCCAGGACCTCGGGTACGTCGTCGCCTTCCTCGGCACGCTCTACGCGGGGCTCGTCGCGATGCCGCTGTCCGTCCCGACCGGCCGCACGCACCGCGCCCGGCTCGAGTCGGCCTTCGCGGACGCGGTGCCGACGGTGTGCCTGACCTCCAAGAACCTGCTGGAGAGCACGGCCTCGCTGGCGTCGTGCCCGGACGTCGTGCTGGCCATCGAGGACATCGAGCCCGACGACGCCGAGCCGCCCGCCGAGGTGGCGATGACCGATCCGGCGTACCTGCAGTACACGTCGGGCTCGACGCGCCGCCCGGCCGGCGCGGTGATCTCGCACCGCGCGCTGGTGGCCGCCTGCTGGCAGACCACCGAGTGCTACCACGCCGACGCGTCGACCCACCTCGCCGGCTGGGTGCCGTTCTTCCACGACATGGGGCTCGTGCTGCTCGTCGGCACGCCCGTGTTCCTCGGCGCGCACTCGGTGTTCTTCACGCCGATGGAGTTCGTGCGCGACCCGCTGCGCTGGATCCGGCTGCTTGCCGAGCACCCCGGGGCGATCACCGCCGCGCCGAACTTCGCCTTCGACCTGGCCGCGGAGGCGGCGGGGGAGCTGGCTGACGCCGACCTCTCGCACGTCAACTCCATGCTCAACGGCAGCGAGCCGATCCGCGCGGCCACCCTCGGCACCTTCGCTCGCGCCTTCGCGCCGTTCGGGCTGCCGTACACCGCGCTCAAGCCGTGCTACGGCCTGGCCGAGGCGACGGTGTTCGTCGCGAGTGCGGGCGACGAAGGCCCGACGGTGACGACGTTCGACGGGCGGGAGCTGGTCTCGGTGGGCCGCCCGTACGGCCAGCGGGTCCGAATTGTCGACAAAGAGATCTGGGTGTCCGGCCCCAACGTCGCGGACGGCTACTGGGGACAGAAAGGCACCTTCGCCGAAGACGGCTGGCTCCGCACCGGCGACCTCGGCTTCGTCCACGACGGCTTGCTGTACGTCACCGGGCGGCTCAAGGACCTGATCATCGTCGACGGCCGCAACCACCACCCGCAGGACATCGAGGCCACGGTCGAAGCCGCGCACCCGCACGTCCGGGCCGGGCGCGTCGCCGCGTTCGCGGTGCGGGACAGCCTCGGGGAAGGCGTGGCCGTGGTCGTCGGCTGCACCGGCCACGACGGCGTCGAGACGGCCGTCCGGCGGGCCGTGTCCGCGGGCCACGACCTGCCGCTGCGCGCCCTCTGGCTGGTCCCGCCGGGCGCGGTGCCGCGGACTTCGAGCGGCAAGGTGTCCCGCGCCGCCGCCCGCGACCGCTGGTGGGGCGAGAATGGGCGCCATGACTGACCCGGCCGCCGCCCACACCGACGAGATCCGGAAGATCGTCTGCACGGCGCTGCAGCTCCCGCCCGAGCGGCTGACCGACACGACGCCGTTCGACGACATCGGCATGACGTCCCGCCAGCGCGTCCAGCTGCTCGCGCGGGTCGAGGTGCGCTACGGCGTCTCCGTCGACCTGGACGAGCTCGACCGGCTCGTCGACGTCCGCGGCGTCGCCGAAGTCATTTCCGAGGCGCTCGCCGCGCAGCACCCCACCGGGTGAGTGCACTTGGGCAAAGCCCAGGTCGGCCGGTCGGCCGAACGCTAGACTCTGTGTGCATCTGCGACGGCACCGAACGACGTCCGGGTGCGTCACAGTCTTGACACCCGGAACAAGGGGCTGTGGAGCGAAGGGGGCAAGCCGACCATGCCAAACGGTTACGAAGCGAGTTCTGAGGCGATGACGCGGGCGCAGATCCGCCTCAACGACGTCGCGGACGACCCGGCCGCCGAGGCCAAGAAGGTCGCGCCCACCGAAATCGCCCAGGTGGACTTCGGCCGCGTCCACGGTGAGGGTTACGGCAAGTACAAATCCGGGATCGACGAGATCGGCGCGGGCATGACCGGGCTGTCGAACGCGCTGATGAACCTCGGCAGCGGGATCGGCACGGCCGGCTCCAAGTACTCCGCGCAGGAGTCGCACGCCGGTGCGCAGGCCAATGCGGCGGGGAGCAAGTAATGGCGGACTGGGCCGAAATCAAGAAGATCCTCGATGACCCGAACGTCTCCATGGAGACGAAGACGGAACTCATGGAGGAGTACGACCGCAACACCTTCAACTTCAACGAAGAAGAAGAGAAGTACGCCAAGGAGTACATCGAAAGCTACTCCGACGGCGGCGGTGGCTACGACGTCTTCGATTCCAACGACACCGACGAGATCGTCGCACGGGCGAAGCAGGAGTCGCAGGCCAAGGGCAAGGAACAGCAGGCACAGACCGACCGCAAGAACACGGCGAAGAAGAACCTCGACGGAATCGCGACGCCCACGCTGGGGGCCGGCGCGAAGACTTCCGACGAAATGCTCGACCAGGGCAACGTCACGGTCGACTTCCTGGTGCAGTGGACCGACGAGATCTGGAACAAGATCAAGGGCGGGTCCGGCCACATCGATTCGCAGAAGGACCTCAAGGACAAGTTCCACGAGAACCGCGGCATCCAGTTCCAGAAGTTCCTCACCGAGGCCGACGACCTCGCCAAGGCGCACAAGGTCGTCGAAGACTCGCTGAGCAAGAGCGACACCGAGCTCCAGACCCTCTTCGGGGAGTGGAAGGGCAAGGGCGCGAACGCGGCGGAGATCAAGTACGACGAGACGATCAAGCCGCACGCCAAGGAGCTCTCGCAGCAGATCGACGGCGCCGCGAAGCTGATCCCGCAGACCGTGACGCACGTCTACGACGCCGTCAAGAAGAAGGTCGACGAGGTCCTGCAGCTGCACCGCACGACGATCGCCCAGGCCGACATCACCATGGCCCGGGACGTCCTCAAGATCGCGAACGGCGAGACCGAGGAGTTCGACGACTTCATGAAGGTCGCCGGCTGGGTCGACGCCGTCAACGCGAAGAACGGCAACCAGACGAACCTCGCCGAGCGGCTGCAGAACGACGACTGCGGCTTCAACGACGAGAACAAGGAGTACGGCCGCAACGTCTGCCGCTACTGGCGCGACGGCGCGTTCTCGACCGAGTACCAGGGCCTGATCAACGCCTTCAACGGCTCCTGCAAGTCCGCCAAGGACACGATCGACCAGCAGTTCGGCGCGCTCGCGCGGTTCATGGACGGCTACCGCAACCAGCTCACCGAGGCCAAGAGCGACGGCAAGGGCACCGACGACGGCGGTGGCAAGGAGAACTCCGGCGGCCCCGGCAAGAACGACAACGGCGGCGGTACGGGCGGCGGCACCGGGGGCGGGACCGGCGGCGGCACGGGCGGGGGTACCGGCGGCGGGGGCACCACGACACCGTCGGCGGTCGAGCCGCCCACGGCCGAGGACCCGGCGAAGCCCGAGGACGGCAAGAACCCGATCACCGGCAAGCCCCTCGAAGTCGACCCGGACACCGGCAAGCCGTACCCGATCGACCCGACGACCGGTGAAGCCATCAAGGACACCGACGACACCGACACGGTGTCGGTCAAGAAGGGCGACAACACGATCGAGATGTCCGAGCCCGACAAGGAGGGCAAGCAGGACATCTCCGTGGACGACGGCCACGGCACCAAGAAGGACTACCACCTCGACTGGGGTGACGACGACAAGGCCGAAGCCGGCAAGGACGGCAAGGACGGCGCCAAGGCTGACGGCAGCGGCTTCGGCCCGCAGGGCGCGCAGCAGGGGGCGGTCAAGGACGGGCAGCCCTCCGCCGACGGCAGCTACAAGCCGGGTCCCGACGGCAAGATCCACATCAAGGACGGCAACCTCGAGATCACGGCCGAGCGGCCGGAGGGGCCCGACGGCCCGACGATCGTGACCGTCGACGACGGCAAGGGCGAGCCGACGACGTACACGCTCGACGAGAAGGACGACCCCAAGGCGAGCGACCTCAAGACCGATCCCGCGTCGACCGACGGCAGCAGCTCCGCGATCCGGCACGACGCGGACGCGGAATCGCCGCTGACGAAGGACCCGGCGCCGGCCAACCCGGACCCGGCCTTCACGCAGGGCGCGGCGGCTTCGGCCGGGGGCGGCTTCACCACTCCCGGAGGCCAGGACTTCTCCGGTGACTTCGGCGGCAGCGTCGGCGCGGAACCCGCGATGGCGACGGCCGACGCGGGAGTCGGCGGCGGTGACTCCGGCGTGGCCGGCGGTGGCGGCGGTGACTCGACGACGACGGCCGGGGCGAGCGACTTCGGGTCCGCCGTCACGGGCGGCGGGTCGGCGGACTTCGCCGGCGCCGTGTCGCTGGACCCCGGCGCGCAGACGGGCAGCGACGCGTCGATGCCGATGTCCGACGGCGGCGGGCTCGGCGCGACCCCGGTCGACCCGGGTATGCACCAGGCCGCCGCGAGCTCGTCCGGCGGGATGAGCGGCATGGGCGGCATGGGCATGATGGGGGGCATGGGTGGCGCGCCGGGCGGCGGTGGTGGCGGCGACCAGCAGCGCGGGCCCAGCCAGTACCGCATCGAGGGCGGCGTCTTCGAAACGAGCGGCGCCAAGGGCCGGATCAGCGGTTCGCTGGACGACGAGGGTGACCGTTCGATCCGGTACGACCGGTGACGAGGGCTGAGGAGGGCCGATGAGCAGCGCCGAAGACCGGTACCGCGCGGCGATCTCGACGATGGACGCCGCGGCTCGCGAGCAGGACGAGCAGCGGGGCCTGCGCGAGCGCCGGGTCGCGGAGGCCGAGACGCAGGCCCGTGAGGGGCTGAAGAACGAGCTCGCCGCCGCGCAGAAGTACGCCGAGCACATGGACGAGCTCAACAAGCGCAAGCAGAGCGCGGGCGGCTGGGCGACGGAGAAGACGCTGGCCGACAAGGGCCGCGAGTCGCTGATGGAGTTCGGCGTCGAGGACGAGGAAGCGGACACCGGCCGCACGCCGTACCCGACGCCGAGCTACGGGATCCCGATGCCCGCGGCCGTGGCGCCCCAACCGGTGCCGGAACCGCCCGCGCCGCCGGCGCCGGAGTCGCCGAAGCGGGGCCGGCACGCGCGTCCGGTGGAAGACGAGGACGACTTCTCCAGCACCAGCTGGCTGGTCTGAGTTCCTTCGGAAGGGCCCGGCTCCGGCCGGGCCCTTTTCGCGTCAGTGCGCGGGTTCTTCTTCGCGCTCGATCGGGGCGCGCTTGACGTCGGCTTCCAGCAGGGGCCGGTACTTGTCCGTGCCGGTCAGGTGCGTCAGGAAGAAGGCGGTGAACAGCGCGCGCGTGAGCTGCTGCGTCTTGCGGTGCGGCTTGCCGTGCATGATCAGCTGCGACCAGTGCCGGCCTTCGGTGACGCCCAGGTGGGTCGACTTGCCGAGGGTGCGCAGCTGGACGTCTTCGCCGCCCCAGGCGTCCGTGATGGCCTCGGCGTGCCCGACCTTCGGGGCGACGAGGTCCTCCTCGGCGGCGAGGTGCAGGCCGGGGACGGTGATGACCTTCGCCGACTCGGTGGCGGGCGGCAGCGTCTGGGCGGCGGCGATGGTCGCGACGGCCTTGATCCGCGGGTGCTCAGCCCGGGCGTCCTGGGCCGCGGCGAGGACGGCGGAGCCACCGCCGGTCGAATGCCCGGCGAGGCCGAGCTTGGCCGGGTCGACGCTGATGCCGTCCGGCCCGAGCCGCACGGTCGTGACGACGTCGAGGGTGGTCAGCAGGTCGGCGGCGAGCAGCCGGTGCGACGGCAGCGGACCCCGCTGGGTCGCGGGCGCGGCGGCGACGATGCCCCAGCTGGCGAGGTGGTGCAGCAGCTGCCGGTACCGATCGGGCGGCTGCAGCCACCCGTGCCCGAAGGCCACGGCGGGGAGCCCCAGCCCGGCGCGCGGCGTGAACACCACGCCGGGCAGCCCGACCAGGGCGAGGTTGCCGCGAAGGACCTCGTGCGGACCCGGGTGCGTCAACTCCGCGAGCAGCTGCTTGGGCTTGCTGGCCATGGCGGGAACCCTACTGTGCGCGCCCCGCCCCGGCTCGCCCGCCGCTCCGGCGCGCCGTCCGCTTCGCTCCCCGGCCGCTTCGGCTCGGCCTGCTGACGAGGTCACCGCCGAGGTCATGAACGGGTCGTTCACCACGCCAGGCGAGGTGAACGACGCTTTCACGCCATCCGGCGACCGGCGCACGATCGTTGGGCGCGTGCCCGGAGGGTCGACTCGCGTACCTGGACAGTCGGTTCGCGTACCTGGACGGTCGGCTTGCGTACCCGACCAGTCGGCTTGCGTACCTGGAGGGTCGGCTTGCGTACCCGGACAGTCGGTTCGCGTACCCAGACAGTCGGTTCGCGTGCCTGGAGGGTCGGCTTGCGTACCCGGACGGTCGGTTCGCGTACCTGGACAGTCGGTTCGTGTTCGGCCGCCGGTCTTCCGGGCCGGCCAGAGCGCCCCAATGTGGCCTTCGGTGCGTCTGACGCACCGAAGGCCGCCTTGGGTGC